>CAYTWJ010000017.1:9409-19367 GCA_964442055.1 uncultured Rhodospirillaceae bacterium
GTCAGCGCCGGCTCGCGGCCGCTCAGCGCCGCGACCACAAGCTGCACGCGCGCCATCAGGCGCAGCGCGATCGCCGGCACGGCCGTCGCCGGCACCGGCTTGCCGGTGACCTGGCCGATGATGCGGAACACCTCGACGAAGCTGGCATCGACGCCGCCGAGCAGGTAGGTCTCGCCGCGCGGCGCGCGTTCGGCGGCGGCGATCTGCGCTTTGGCCACCTCGGCGGCGTGGCAGAAGCTGCCGGCGCCGGGCGGGATGCCGGGCAGCTCGCCGCGATCGACGAGCTGGATCATGCGCGACCAGCCGCGGCGGTCGTAGCGGCCGAGCACGTGCGTCGGCTGGACGATGACGGCGTCGAGCCCGTCGGCGAGCGCCGCGCGCACCGTCTGCTCGGCCAGCCATTTCGAGCGGATGTAGTTGATCCACGAGCTGCCGCCGGTCTGCGGCGTGGTCTCGCTCACCGTCGCGTGCTCGAGCCCGTAGACCGCCCAGCTCGAGGTATGCACCAAGCGGCGCGCGCCGCGCTCGCGCGCCGCCGCGATCAGGTTGGCCGTGCCCTCGGCGTTGACGCGAAGCTGGCGGGCGTTATGGCGCGACCAGGTCGAGGTGTCGGCGGCGGTGTGGAATACGGCGTCGACGCCCTCGGGCAGCGCGCGGACCAGCGAGTCACGGTCGAGCAGGTCGCCGACGATGCGCCGCGCCGGCAGGCGGGCGAGCCATTCGACGTCGGAGCCGGGCCGGTGCAGCGCGCTGACCTGCCAGCCCGCCGCCGCCAGCTGCTCGACCAGGTTGAGGCCGAGGAAGCCGCTGGCGCCGGTGACGAAGGCGTGCGGCATCGGCGCTAATGCAGCGTCGGCCGCGGGTGCTCGTCGCCGCCCTCGTCGGGCGGCGGCATCGCCGCGGCGTCGGGGGCGAGCGCGGCGAGCGGCAGCATCCAGACGCCGAGGCGCCGGCGCAGGCCGCGGATCGGCTGCGGCGACAGCCGCACCAGGTCGCCGGTGGCGGCGGCGGCGCTCTCGGCCTTGAGCGCGACCATGAAGTCGTCGCTGACGCAGAGCCGCGCGTCGAGCGCGCGGGTGAGCTGCTCGAGGCGCTGGGCGATGTTCACGGTCTCGCCGAGCACGGCGTATTCGAGCCGCTGCGCGTCGCCGATGTCGCCGAGCACCAGCGGCCCGGCATGGATGCCGACGGCGAGCCGGAGCGGCGGCTGGCGCAAAAGCCGGCGCTGGCGGTTGAGATCGTCGACGGCGCGCAGCATGGCGCGCGCCGCGGCGAGCGCGTTGGCGGCGTCGCGCCCGCTGGTGCGCGGCGTGCCGAACGTCGCCATGATGCCGTCGCCGAGATACTTGTCGAGCGTGCCGCCGTGGGCGAACACCGCGCCGGCGAGGCGGCCGTGCAGGTCGCGCAGCAGCGCCACCGTCTGTTCCGGCGTCAGCTCCTCGGCCAGGCGGGTGAAGCCGACCAGGTCGGCGAACAGCACTGCGGCGTCGAGCCGCTTGACCGCGCCGAGCGGCTCGTCGGCGGCGGCCAGTTCCTCGACCATGTTGGGCGAGAAATGCCGCGCCAGGTTGGCGCGCGCGCGCTCGGCCTCGGCCTGGCGTCCGACCAGCCGGCGCGCCCGCGCCACCGCCGCCGCCAGCACGGCGCCGACGACGACGAAGAGCAGCATCTCCTGGGCCAGCAGGTAGCCGTTGACCCGGGTCGGGTCGTTGAAGAGGGCGACGCGCTCGGCGGCGGGCAGCGCGAAGATCTCGCTCGGCGGCGGGTAGGGGGTGAAGCCGGTCCGCGCCGCGACCCAGAGCGCGCCCAGGCCCCAGCAGGCGGCGGCGGCGATGCCGCTCCACAGCACCGCGCGCGGGCTCAAGGTGAGCACCTGCGCCGCCAGCAGGATGTAGCCGAACAGCACGTTGTCGAAGCGCAGCCGCATGGCCAGCGGCAGCGCCGGGTCGTCCCACGGCGTCGGCGCCATCACCGCGAAGGTGAAGAGGGCGAAGTCGAGCACCGGCAGCAGGTAGCGGTAGGTCGCGGGCGACGCGCCGGCGCGGGCGAGCAGCAGCGGCGCCGCGCCGAGCAGCACCGAGAGGGCGACGATGCCCAGGTACCAGAAGGTCTGCGGCCACGGGTTCTGCAGCGCCAGCCAGACGGCGACGACGAGAAGCGCGCCGAGCCGGCAGAGGAAGGCGAGCCTGAGGCCGGCCAGCTCCTCGGTGGCGAAGGCGGTGGCGAGGCGGCCGCCCGCTCCCGCCGGGTCGGGCGCGGCGAACAGCGCGCTGGCAAGGCGGCCGAGCCGGCGCTTCATCGCGGCCTCCAGATCGGCTTGCCCGAGCCGGGCAGGCCGAGGCGCGGCCATTTCTCGCTGACCGCGCGCACGACCTCGTCGCTCATGGCGATCTTGCGGCCCCATTCGCGCCTGGTCTCGGGCGGCCACTTGCTGGTGGCATCCAGCCCGATCTTGCTGCCGAGGCCGCTTTCCGGGCTGGCGAAGTCGAGATAGTCGATCGGCGTCCGCTCGACCAGGGTGATGTCGCGCGCCGGGTCCATGCGGGTGGCGATCGCCCACATCACGTCCTTCCAGTCGCGGGCGTCGATGTCGTCGTCCACCACGATCACCCACTTGGAATACATGAACTGGCGCAGGTACGACCAGACGCCCATCATCACCCGCTTGGCGTGGCCGGGATAGGCCTTGCGCATGCTGACGACCGCGATGCGGTAGGAGCAGCCTTCCGGCGGCAGCCAGAAATCGACGATCTCGGGGAACTGCTGGCGCAAGAGCGGCACGAAGACCTCGTTGAGCGCCTCGCCGAGCACGCTCGGCTCGTCGGGCGGCCGGCCGGTGAAGGTCGAGAGGTAGATCGGCCGGCGGCGCATGGTGATGGCGCTGACGGTGAAGACGGGGAAGGGCTCGACCGCGTTGTAATAGCCGGTATGGTCGCCGTAGGGGCCCTCGTCGCGGTAGTCGTCGAGCGAAACATGGCCCTCGAGCACGATCTCAGCCTCGGCCGGCACCTTGAGCGGCACGGTGCGGCAATCGACCAGCTCGACCTTGCGCCCGCGCAAGAGCCCGGCGAAATGGTATTCCGACAGCGTTTCGGGCACCGGCGTCACCGCGGCGATGATGGTGCCCGGGGCGGCGCCGATCACCGCCGCCGCCGGCAGCGGCACGCGCTTCGCCTCGGCCCAGCGCGCATGGCGATGCGCGCCGCCGCGATGCCTGAGCCAGCGCATCAGCGTCTGGTTGCGGCCGATCACCTGCATGCGGTAGATGCCGAGATTGAAGGCGTCGGCCTTCTCCTCGCCCGGGCCCTTGGTCACCACCAGCGGCCAGGTGATCAGCGGCGCCGGCTCGCCCGGCCAGCAAGTCTGCACCGGCAGGCGGCCGAGATCGACCTCGTCGCCGGTCAGCACCACTTCGTGCACCGGGCCCGACGACACCGTCTTGGGCGGCATCGCCATCGCCTGGCGCACCAGCGGCAGCATGTCGAAGGCCTCGCGCCAGCCGCCCGGCGGCTCGGGCTGGCGCAGGAAGGCCAGCGTCTCGCCGACCTCGCGCAGGCTCCCGGGCTCGCGGTCCATGCCCCAGGCGACGCGCTCGACCGTGCCGAACAGGTTGACCAGCACCGGCATGTCGAAGCGCCGGCCGTCGGCGCCGACAGGGTTCTCGAACAGCACCGCCGGGCCGCCCTCGGCGAGCAGGCGGGTCTGGATCTCGGTCATCTCCAGATGGGTCGAGACCGGCTCGGCGACGCGCTGCAAGCGCCCGGCGCGTTCGAGGTGGTCGATGAAGTCGCGGAGCGAGGCGTAGGGCATGCTGGGCGGCCGGCTGTCGCGCTACTCTATCCGGGGCGCCGCCGCCGCCCAAGCGGCGAGCTTGGTTAGCGCGGCGTTAACCCGGGCTTCGCTCAGGGCCAGAGCAGGGCGGCGCCCCAGAGCACGGCGGCGTAGCGCGCGCCCTTGCCGAGCGCGACCAGCGCGACGAAGGCGGCGAAGGGGACGCGCAGCGCGCCGGCGGCGAAGGTCAGCGGGTCGCCGACCACCGGCAGCCAGGCGAAGAGCAGCGACGGCGTGCCGAAGCGGCCGAACCAGGCGGCGGCGCGCTCGAGCCGGTCGGGGCGGATCGGGAACCAGCGCCGCCCCGACCAGCCGAGGCAGAAGCGCCCGAGCCCCCAGTTGACGGCCGAGCCGGCGCTGTTCGCCGCCGTCGCCACCGCCCACAGCGCCAACGCATCGGCGCCCTTGGCGACGCTCAGCGCCGCCAGCACGCCCTCGGAAGCGAGCGGCAGCAGCGTCGCCGCGCCGAAGGCCGAGGCGGCGAGCGCGAGGTAGCCTTCCGCGCTCACGCCGTCGGCGTGCCGCCGGCCTCCCGCACCGCCCGGGCGTAGGCCTTCGCCGAGCGATAGGGGCCGTACTTGCGGAACTCCTCGATGCGGGCGGGGCGGATCGCGCCCGAGCGCGGCATGACCTTGAAATAGCCACCGGCGCGGCCGATCAGCGGGATGATCTGGCGCCGCCGGGTGAAGACGCGGCGCATGCTGGCCGAATGGTCGCGCAGGGTGGGGAACTCGTCCGCATCGGTGCGGAACAGCGCCTCGTAGGCGGCGACGAACTCGCGCACGAAGTCGCGCTCGACCACCTGCAGGTTGGAGATGATCCAGCAGCGGTCCTCGAAATCCCAGTAGTAGGCCAGCCCGACGAAGTCGCCGGCGCGGGTGATGTAGGGGAAGAAGGGAAAGGCGCGGCAGGCCAGCGTGCGGTTGTCGCGCTCGCACCGGCGCGCGCCCTTGCACTCGATGGCGCGGCAGGTCGTCGGCAGCTCGTCGACGATCTTGCGCGTCGGCGCGTCGTAGGGCTTGAAGCGGTGCCAGAGGTCGGTGCGGGCGGAAAGCAGCTCCCATTCCGCCTTGTGCACCACCGGCACGGCGTGCTGGGTCGAGCAGCAGACCGGCTCGCCGCCGTTGAGCGGCGCGCACCACTTGCCGCAGTCGTAGCGCGAGATCGCCGCCTGGAAGCGGCGATAGATGTCGTCGAACTGCTCGGGCAGCACGATGGGTCGGGCGTCCATGCGCGCGACTATAGCCGCCATGCGCCGGCGCGCAACCGGCGGTCAGGTCAAGGTGTCGGCGACGATGCCGGCGAGCACGATGAGCCCGACCCACTTGTTGGCGCGGAACTTGGCCAGGCAGTCGGCCGGCGAATCGAGATCGAGCGTCGCCGCCTGCCAGGCCAGCACGAGCGCGGCGGCGAACAGCGCGGCGAAGAAGACGGGGCCGAGGCCGGCGAGCCCGCCGGCCAGCGCGATGCCGGCCACCGCCGCGGCGTAGAATCCCCACAGCCAGGGCCGCGTGCCGTCGCCGAAGAGGCGCGCCGTCGACTTGACGCCGATCAGCGCGTCGTCCTCCTTGTCCTGGTGGGCGTAGATGGTGTCGTAGCCGAGCGTCCAGGCGATGCCGCCGAGATAGAGGAGCAGCGGCGGCAAAGCGAAGCTGCCCGTCGCCGCCGCCCAGCCCATCACCGCGCCCCAGTTGAAGGCGAGGCCGAGGAAGAGCTGCGGCCACCAGGTGTAGCGCTTCATGAAGGGATAGATCGCCACCAGCGCGAGCGAGGCGACGCCGAGCCAGAAGGCGAGCGGCGCGAGCTGGACGAGCACCAGCAAGCCGACCAGCGACAGCGCCGCCATCCAGGCGACCGCCGCCGCCACGCTGACTTGCCCTGAGGGGATCGGCCGGTTGCGCGTGCGCTCGACGGCGCGGTCGAAGTCGCGGTCGACGATGTCGTTGAAGGTGCAGCCGGCGCCGCGCATCACCCAGGCGCCGATGGCGAACAGCAGCATCAGCCAGAGGTTGGGGACGCCCTGCGGCGCCGCCGCCAGCGCGATCGACCACCAGCCGGGCAGCAGCAGCAGCCAGGTGCCGATCGGGCGGTCGGCGCGGGCGAGCTTGAGATAGGGGCGCGACCAGGGCGGCGCCAGCCGGTCGACCCAGTTGCCCGGCGCGGCGTCGGCGATCGGTCCGCTGTCGGGGTCCGGCGCCATCGGCTAAGCTGTAGACCGCCCGTCAGCTCCCGGCAAGCTGCCGCTCCCCGGTGCCGCCCATGTCCGCCGCCTGGCACTGCCGCCTCTTTGTCGACGCGCCGCTCGGCCCCGGCCTCGCCGTGGCGCTGGCGGCGCCGCAGGCGCATTACCTGCTCACCGTGCTGCGGCTCGCGGCGGGCGAGCCGGTCGCGCTCTTCAACGGCCGCGACGGCGAATGGCTGGCGCATATCGCGACCACCGCCAAGCGGAGCTGCGGCCTGGTCGTCGAGCGGCCCCTGCGCGAACAAGCGGCCTCGCCCGACCTCTGGCTGGTCTTCGCCCCGGTCAAGCGGGCGCGCATCGACTTCATCGCCGCCAAGGCGACCGAGCTCGGCGTCGCCTGCCTGCAGCCGGTGATCACCCGCCGCACCGAGGTGGCGCGCGTCAACGCCGAGCGGCTGCGCGCCAACGCCATCGAGGCGGCCGAGCAGTGCGAGCGCCTCGACGTGCCCGAAGTACGCGAGCCGGTCGCGCTCGGCGCGCTGCTCGCAAGCTGGCCAGCGGGCCGGCGGCTCGTCTACTGCGCCGAGCGCGCCGGGGCGCCGCCAATGATCGAGGCCCTGGCGGGCGCCGGCGCGCGCGGCGGGCCCTGGGCGGTGCTGATCGGGCCCGAAGGCGGCTTCGCGCCGGAGGAGGCGGCGCAGCTCGGCCGACTGCCGCAGGCGGTGGCGGTCAGCCTCGGCCCGCGCATCCTGCGCGCCGACACCGCCGCCGTGGCCGCGCTGACCTTGTGGCAGGCGGCGCTCGGCGATTGGAGCATGGGCGTTCTGACAAAACCGTGACCCCGCCGGCCCTTGCGCCGCGGGGGGTTATCCGATAGGGAACGCCCTGACCCAGCGAAGGTTTTTCGGGGCGCGACGGCATGGCGCCCGGGAAGGAAACGCGAGCGCGCCATGTCCGGTCCCGCCCAGGCTCCCGAGACGCCGATCACCGACCGGCGCCAGCTGATCGAGCATATCGAGCGCGGCGCCAAGCCGGCGGCGCTCTGGCGCATCGGCACCGAGCACGAGAAGCTGGTCTACCGCCTTTCCGACTTCCGCCCGCTGCCCTATGACGACGGCACGCGGCAGACGGTCCGCGCGCTGCTCGAAGGGCTGACCCGCTTCGGCTGGGAGCCGGTCTACGAAGGCGGCAACGTCATCGCGCTGAGCCGCGGCGCCCAGGCGGTCACGCTCGAGCCGGGCGGGCAGCTCGAGCTCTCGGGCGCGCCGCTCGAAACGCTGCACCAGACCTGCGACGAGGTGAACGCCCATCTGCGCCAGGTCAGGGCGATCGGCGCCGAGCTCGGCACCGGCATGCTCGGGCTGGGCTTCCAGCCGAAATGGACGCTCGCCGACACGCCGGTGATGCCCAAGGGCCGCTACGAGATCATGCGCGCCTACATGCCGACGCGCGGCCGGCTCGGCCTCGACATGATGTTCCGCACCTGCACCGTGCAGGTGAACCTCGACTTCGCCTCGGAAGCCGACATGGTGCGCAAGTTCCGCGTCGGCCTGGCGCTGCAGCCGATCGCCACCGCCTTGTTCGCCAACTCGCCCTTCACCGAGGGCCGGCCCAACGGCTACCTCTCCTACCGCAGCCACATCTGGACCGACACCGACCCCGACCGCACCGGCATCCCGCAATTCGTCTTCGAGCCGGGCATGGGCTTCGAGCGCTACGTCGACTACGCGCTCGACGTGCCGATGTACTTCGTCTATCGCGGCGGCCGCTACATCAGGGCCGCCGGCCAGAGCTTCCGCGACTTCCTCGCCGGCCGCCTGCCGGCGCTGCCCGGCGCGACGCCGACCTTGCGCGACTGGGCCGACCACCTGACCACGCTCTTCCCCGAGGTGCGGCTGAAGCAGTATCTCGAGATGCGCGGCGCCGACGGCGGGCCGTGGGCGCGGCTCTGCGCCCTGCCGGCGCTCTGGGTCGGCCTCGTCTACGACGCGGCGGCGCTCGACGCCGCCTGGGACATCTGCAAGGGCTGGACGGCCGAGGAGCGCGCCGCCTTGCGCGCCGAGGTGCCGCGCCTCGGCCTCAACGCGACCGTCGGCGGCCGCCGCGTGCGCGAGATCGCCGGCGAGGTGCTGGCGGTGGCGCGCGAAGGGCTCGCCCGGCGCAACCGGCTGAGCAGCGACGGCGACACGGAAGCGCATTTCCTCAACACGCTGCAGCGCATCGTCGACGCCGGCCGCACCCCGGCCGAGGACCTGCTCGAGCTCTATCGGGGCCGCTGGCACGGCTCGGTCGACCCGGTCTTCACCGAGCTGGCGTACTGAGGGAAGCGGCGCGCCAACACTCATGCCGACTTGCGTGGCGTTCGATTCCCAAATTCGTCGGTGGCGAATCCTCTTGACGCTCAAACAGACATGCACCATCGTGCAGTTGCGTTCAATGCTATATCTGGCGTGCGGCGCAGCGGGCGCACACGAGTTCTAGAATGCGGAATGCACCCGACATCATGATGCTGACCTTTGTGACCGGCCACGAATTGCGGGCCGCTGATCGTTGTGCTGCGGCATCCTTGAGCGACCGGAGGGGAAAATGACGAATGTCGCGCGGGTCATGACGCCGAATCAGCGCGCCAAATCCATCCTCGATCAAACGGCGCGGCTGGTCGAGATCATTCGGGTCCGCTCGTTCCGCCGCGGGAAAATCAGGCTCAGTTCAGGGGCCGAGAGCGACTTTTATTTCGATATGAAGCCGGCGATGTTCGACCCCAAGGGAGCGGACCTGATTGCGGAGCTGATGCTGGCGAAACTGCGGGAACTTGGCGCCGATTACGTTGGCGGCCTCGAAATGGGAGCGGTGCCGATCATCGGCGGTATCTGCCTCAAGAGCGGACTCGACGGAAAACCGATTCGCGGGTTTTTCGTTCGCAAGGAACCGAAGAAGCACGGCACGAAACGAACTGTCGAAGGGCTTACGGAGACGGAATCCCTTCAGGGAAAGAAGGTGGTGCTGGTCGATGACGTGACAACCACGGGCGGGTCGGTCCTGAAGGCCGTCGATGCGGCGAGGCAGGACGGCGCGATCGTCTTGGCGGTCATCACGATTGTGGATCGTCTTGAAGGGGCCAGGGACAATCTGGCGCGTGAGGGGATTCCCCTGCTCGCCCTGTGTTCTGCACACGATTTTGGCGTGTGACGAATTCTAACCTTGTCGGCGGCACTCGTCCGGTTGCGGCGTCTTATCGACGACCTGGCCGCGGGCACGGAGTTCGGTGACGCGGACTCGCTCAATGCGTTGCAAGGAGAGGCGCACGCAGTCTTCTTGCAGTCATCGGGTGCGGGGCGACTGATCGCCTACCTCATTTATTCGGTCTGCCGCGACCTGACAGTCCGACTGGATGGCGAGCCGCTGGCAGTCGCTCATGCGCGAGAGCTACACAATGCCTGGGCGCCAGCCCTTCGCGAGGCCGTATCCGGCATTGAGCGGGAACGCTCAGGCTCGGACGAACTCGTACGCATCGCCGCAAGCCTGACAGATTTGGTCGCCCGTCCGTCCAAACTCGACGGATGGGCCTCTGCACCCCGCCGCTCAGCTCGCGGTGCCGCCGACGGTGATGCCTTCGATCAGCAGCGTCGGCTGGCCGACGCCGACCGGCACGCCCTGGCCGTCCTTGCCGCAGGTGCCGATGCCGGGGTCGAGCGCGAGGTCGTTGCCGATCATGCTGACGCGGTGCAGGTCGGTCGGGCCGTTGCCGATCAGCATCGCGCCTTTCACCGGCGCGGCGACCTTGCCGTTCTCGATCTTGTACGCCTCGGTGCACTGAAAGACGTATTTGCCCGAGGTGATGTCGACCTGGCCGCCGCCGAAGCTCACGGCATAGAGGCCGTTCTTCACCGAGGCGATGATCTCGGCCGGATCGCGGTCGCCCGCCAGCATATAGGTGTTGGTCAT
>CAYTWJ010000018.1:0-18548 GCA_964442055.1 uncultured Rhodospirillaceae bacterium
ACCGGCGCGGAGGAGATGTCCCTCGCGCTGCTGGCCGCTGCCGAACGGCAGCTCGATCAGGACGCCGCCGGATCGGCGATGTCGAACCTGGCGCGGCGGATCCTCGGCGCCACTGATCTCGCCGAGGCGCTGGCGCGGCGGCGCGTCAACTTCCGCCGCCTCGCCGAGGCTTTCCGCGACGAGCCGCGCCTGGCCGTGATTGGCCAGCCGCTCTTTGCGGCGCTGCCGGACGGGGTTTCGCCGCTGACATTCCCGCTGCGTGTCGCGGCGGGCGCGCGCGACCGCCTGCGTGCCGCATTGCGCCGGCGGCGGGTCTTCTGTCCGGTCCATTGGCTCTTGCCCGACGACGCGGCCGCCGCCGATCCCGGCGCGCGGCGGCTGTCGCAGGATATGCTCGGACTGCCGCTCGATCAGCGCTATCGGCCCGACGACATGGACGATCTGGTCGCCCGCGTCATCGACGCCTGGCAAGGTTGAGCGGCTTCAGCTCGCGGCAGAGGTTCCGGTCGGCAGGCGGTAGAGCTTGAAGTAGGCCGGCTCGGCCGCGCCGGCGTTCTGGACGCGCCAGCGCGCGACCAGGTCGTTGTAGGCGGCCTGTTCGATGATGCGCTTGCCGAGAAAGAGATCGAGCCGCTCGGGCGAGAAGCGGGCCATGAAGCGGAACAGGCTGTCGTCGGCGGCCGGGGTGCGGCCGCCGCCGAGATGCAGCCGCCGGTAGCCACGCGCGGCGCCCCAGCGCGCCGCCTCGTGCACGACCAGGTTGTTGACCCCGAGATGGCGGAATTCAGCGGCGCTGCCCGCGAGGTGGTAGTGCATGGTGTCGCCGTGCAGCAGGAACAGCGCGCCGGCCACCTCGCGGCCTTCGCACGAGGCCATGAGCAGGATCAGCCGGCCGGCCAGCGCCTCGACCAGAGTCGCGTAATAGGCGTCGTCGAAATAGTAGAACGCGCCGGCGCCGAGCCGCTGCATCGTGCCGTCGTAGAGGGCGCGGAACTCCGCGATGCTCCGTGGCGGGTCCTGCACCGCGCAGCTCACGCCGCTCTTGAGCGCCTTGCGGATGCTGTTGCGGTGCACGGCGGCGTAGCGGTTCCAGATCGCTTCCTCGCCGCCGTCGAGGGCGAGCAGAACCGTTTCGCGGTCGCGCCAGATTTCGGTTTCGGCCGCCGTCAGGCGGTGATTGGCGAGCAGGGGGTTGAAGCGGATGAACTCCGCCACCACGCCGCGGGCGCGGCACCATTCGTCGTAGCCGCGCCAGGCGGCGGCGAGGAAGTCGGGGTCGTCGCTGCTGGCAAGCGGCCCGCTATAGCCGTAGACCGATTCGGTATCCGTCCAGCCGTCGTCGAGCTTCTGATCGCCGACCCGCGCGATGCCGCGCAGCACGACGGGGTGGAACAGCAGCCGGTCGCCGGCTTCCGCGACATAGGCCCAGGCTTCGCTGCCGTCGGCGCCCTCGTGCGCGCGGTGGTACTCGGAGCGGTGGTAGACGTCGTGCGCGAGGCGGGCCAGGCGGGCGTTCCAGCGGTCGCCGTCGGCCGCCGGTATCACCTCCCAGCGCATGGCGGCGGCTTGGGCGTCGCGGCGCTCACTCGGCGGCGGCCCGCAGCGTGCGCCCCATCAGGAACTCGACGAAGGCGAAGTCGAGCTCGCTGTCGATGTCGACCGAGCGCTCCGCCGGCATGACATAGAGGCGGGTGCGCCGGTCAAACAGATAGGGCTCGCTCATGAACGGCTCGCGCTGCCAGACATAGACCGAGGCGTTGACATCGTAGCAGGCCGGCGCATCCTGGCGGCGCAGCACCGGCTTGTCCAGCTTCTTGGCCACCTGCACCGTGCCGTCGGCCGCGGCCTCGAGCTGGTTGAAGTAGGGCGAATGGCGCGCCGGCGCGACGCTGAGCACGTTGCCGGCCTCGCCCGATTCGACCATCGCCACGGCGCCGGCGATGTCCGCCGGCAGGCGCAGCGGCGAGGTGCAGTCGAGGTCGACGAAGGTGTCGAAGCGCAGCCCGGTGCGCGCCTCGGCGGTGCGGAAGGCGTGGTGGATCGCCGGCACCTTGGCGGCGTGGTCGGAGGCGAGCTCGAACGGTCGCTCGATCAGCAGGTCGGCGCCGGTGGCGCCGGCCGCGTCGAGGATCGCCGCCGAATCGCTGCTCACCGCGACCAGGGCGAAGAGGCCGCTCGCGCGCGCCTGGTCGATGGTCCAGGCGATCAGCGGCCTGCCGAACAGCGGGCGGACGTTCTTGTTCGGCACGCCCTTGGAGCCGCCGCGGGCGCAGATCGTGCAGAGGCGCCGCGCCATCGTTGCCTCAGGCCGACAGGCGGCCGTAGCGCGCGTCTTCCTGCGCGCGCAGGTAGTCGGCGTGCTGGCCGATGTCGAGCCAATATTCCCGGATCGGGAAGGCGGCGACGGTGCGCCCGGCCGCCACCAGCTTGTCGATCAGCGCGGTCATATTGCAGGGCTGGCCGCGCGGGATCAGGTCGAAGACCGAATGTTCGAGCAGGTAGATGCCGGCATTGACCATGTGGATGAAAGTCGGCTTCTCGCGTAGGTCGGTCACCACGTTGCCGGCGCAGCGGACCACGCCGTAGGGCACCCGCACCTCGTAGGGGCAGACCGCGACCGTCAGCTCGGCGTCGTGATCGGAGTGGAAATCGTACATGGCGCGGAAGTCGATGCGGGTCAGGATGTCGCCGTTCATCACCAGCGTCGTCTTGCCCGCGTGCGGGATCAGCGCCAGCGCGCCGGCGGTGCCGAGCGGGTCGCGCTCGGTGACGTAGTTGATCTCGACGCCGAGGTCGCGGCCGTCGCCGAGATGCGCCTTGATCTTGTCGGCGAGATAGTGGGTGGTGATGTCGATGTGGCGGATGCCCGAAAGCTGCATCTGGCGCACGATGTGCTCGATGATCGGCCGGTCGCCGACGGGCAGCATCGGCTTGGGCAGGGCCTCGGTGAGCGGGCGCAGCCGCGTGCCGAAGCCGCCGGCCATGACCACCGCCTGCAGCGGCGGCTCCGCTTCCTCGATCAGGTCGCCGAGCAGCGCGACGTCGCACACCCGGCCGAGGCGGTCGACCAGCGGGATATGGCGGATCTTCAGCGTGGTCATCACCGCCAGCAATTCGTGCACCGGGGTTCCCGCGGGGGCCGAGACCGACTGCCCGCCGCCGCGCCCGGAATTGGCCGGCGGCAGCGCCGAGGCCGGATCCGAAAGCGCGACGCCCGCCATCATCGCGCGGCGGATGTCGCCGTCGGTGACGGTGCGCAGGAGCCGCCCGCCGCCGTCCACCAGCAGCGCGAGACCGATGCCGCCGCGATCGACGGCGGTTACCAGCTCGCTCACCCGCGCATCGGGGGGCAGCTTGATCTCGGCCAGCTTGTCGCCGCGGAAGCTCATCGGGGCTCGTTTCTCGAATGGCGCGCTGCGGGCGCCCCGCGATCTCATCACGGTTGCCGTTAAGGAACGGTTCACGACGCGGCCGTGCAGCCCTCAGCGCAGGAAATCGAGCAGCGACGTCGCGTTGATGCGTGCCAGCGCGGCGTAGGAGGCCTCGAGCTGCGTCTGCTGCGCGGTCAGCATGGCCGCCACTTCCGCCATGTCCGCCCGCTCGGTGTTGCTGATGGTATCGACTGCGTATTTCAGGAACTGCTGGTGCGAGCCCTTGATGGTGTCGATGGTCTTGCGCGTCATTGCCAGCTGCGAGCGCAGCTCGTCGAGGCCGGTGATGCCGGCGACCGTGTCGCCCTTGAGTCCGGCGGAGAGTTCGGCGACGGCGGTATCGACGTCGGCCTGGCTCGGCGTCGGGTTGGCCGCGGTGCCGAAATCGGCGACCCGGATCAGCGCGTCGAGAACCTTGGTGAAGGCGTTGGCGGTGGCCGGCGCCGCCGGATTGGCGTTGACGCTGGCGTTGACCTGCAGCGTGTCGCTGACCTTGATCGCACTGTCCGAGGCGACGCCGGCGGCGAGAATCTTGTAGCGGTAGCTGTTGCCGCCGGGCACGCCGGCGAAGGGCGCCGCCGGGTCGGCGGTGCCGGGCTCGTAGATCTGCACGGCCGGGCCGGCGGTGTTGCTGCCGGCGAACAGCGAACGGGTCGCGTCCTTGATGTTGAGCAGGTCGCTGACCGAGCGGAGGTAGTTGCGCGCGAGCTCGCCGAGGGTCTGGTAGTCTTTCGGGATCGAGGTGAGCAGCCCTCTCATCTCCTTCGCCTGCTCTTCCATCTCGCCCATGCTCAGGTCGGCGAGTTGGGCGCGCTGATCGGCCAGCACGATGTTGTCGATGTAGCGCTGGTATCTCTCCCGCGTGTCCTCGACGCTGAGCAGCTGCTGCGTCGCCGCCGCCATCGCCGAATAGCGCTGCGCCTTCTGGCCGGTCGCCGCCTGGAGCTGGGTGTCGGCCAGGCGCGCCTGCGTCGCCTTGATAAAGCTGAGCAGCAGCTGTTGGTGGGCAAGATCGCCGACGCGGGTCATCGTTCACCTACCGGACCATGTCGTTCAGCACATCGAGCATTTCGGCCGCGGCCTGGATGACGCGCGCGGCGGCGTTGTAGGCCTTCTGCAGCTCGACCATGCGGGCCAGCTCCTCGTCGACGTTGACGCCGCTGACCTCGCCGATGCGGGTCTGCATCGCCGCCTGCAGCGCCTCCTGGTAGCGGCGGTCGGACTGGGCGGCGGCGCCGAGGCTGGCCTGGTGCGCGAGGATTGCGTTGCCGTAGGCGGCGAAGCCGGTGGTCATCGCCGGCAGGTCGCCGGCGGCGGCGAAAACGACGGTCTCCGAGGACGCGCCGGCGGCGAGCTCGCGCGCCGCGGTCAGGTTGTTGAGCAGCGCCGGATTGGCGACAAGGTCGGGGTGGATGGCGATGGTCGCCGCGTTGTCGGCGCTGGCCGGGTCGACGCCGACGAAGAAGCGGTTGAGCTCGTTCACCGCCGGCGTGCCGGCCAGGTCGGTGGTGGCGAGGCTGGTCGAAAACACGGTGTCGCGCAGCTTGATCGCCAGCTGATTGAGCTCGGCGGTGCGCGCCGGCAGCACGGTGTCGCGCTGGTCGAGCAAGGCGGCGATCCGGCCCGAGCCGAACTCGGCGCTGATGTCGTAGGGGCCGAGCATGATCGGGTTGAAGATCGTGCTGGCGGTGACGACCGCCTGCGACGTGTAGCTGATCTTGTTGACCACCGTGCCGTCGACCAGGGCGCGGCCACCGGACGTGGCGAGCACGAGGGCGCCGTCGCCGCGCGTGTAGGTATAGACCTGCATCTGCTCGGCGACGGCCATGACCGCGCGGTCGCGTTCGTCGAGCAGATCGGTGGCGTCCTCGCCGGTGGCCAGCCGCTGGACGATCTGGCGGTTGAGCTCGCCGATGCGGTCGAGCTGGGTGTTGACGTCGCCGATCGCGCTGGCGATGCCACGCTCGGCGTCGAGGCGCAGGTCCTGCACCGTGGTCGCGGTCTGGTTTAGCTGCGTGACCAGCTCCTGCGCGGCGCGCATCGCCTCCTGGCGCAGGCCGAAGCTCTCGGGCGTCGTCGCCAGCGCCTCGAGCGCGCTGCGGAAGCGGCCGAGCGTGGCGCCGAGCCCGCTGTCGTCGGCGGGCGAGCCGAAGAGCTGCTCGATGCGGGCCAGATATTCCTCGGTCGTGCGCCGCTCGCCGAGCTCGGAGGTGATCGCACGCAGCTCGCGGATCAGATCGTCGCGCACCTCGCGCTCGATGCCGGCGATGCTGACGCCGGCGCCGTAGCCGCCGACCACCAGGTTGGACTGCTGCGCGGTCTTGCGCGAATAGCCCTCGGTGTTCACGTTGGCGATGTTCTGCGACACCGTCTGCATGCCGGCCTGCGCGGTGGCGAGGCCGGTGAGAGCGGTGTGCAGCGAGACGGAAAGCGCCATGGCCGGAATCCGCCGTTAGAGCCGTTGATCCTGGAGCAGCGCCGTGCCGGTGCGGGCGGCAGCGGCGGGCTGGCCGCGCCGGCCGTAGACCGGTGGCGGCGCGCGGCGGCGCTCGACCGCCTGCACGATCGCCGACATCAGCCGCTGGTTGGCGTCGCGCGCCGATTGCAGCGCGATGGCATTGTCGGCCGCGGCCCGCTGCAAGCGGCGGGTCAGGGCGCCGAGCTCGGCGCGGCGGGCCGCCGGCAGGGCGGCCAGCGCGGCCGCGTCCTGGCGCAGCGCGCGCAGGCGGTCGTTGAAGGCGCTGCCGAGCGTCGCCTTGCGCTGGACCGTCGTGGCGAGGCCGTCGAAGCGAAAGCGGGACAGTTCGGCGTTTTCATTTTCGAGCAAGGCGACGAGATCGCCGAGGACCGAAAAGACTTCGGCCAGCGGGCCTTGAGCGGTCGCGGCGGCGGTCATTCGGCGACCTCCTGCAGCTTGAGCATCTCGCGGTAGACGGTGTCGGCGATGCCGATGCCGTTGCGGCGGGCGACGGCCTTGCCGAATTCCTGGTTGAGCACCGAGCGCCAGTTCTCTTCGGCCTGGCCACCGTCGAAGGGGCCGTCGGCCTTCAGGCCCGAGCTCATGTGCTCGAGATACTGGGCGATGAAGAAGGCCTCGAAGGTCTCGGCGGCCTCGCGCAGCCGGTCGGGCGCGGCGGGGCGCGCGGTGGTCTCGCCGGTCGCGGCGAGGGGAAGCGGCATCGCCGGGGTCGCTGGCGCGGTCATCACATCACCTGGATGTCCGCCTGCAGCGCGCCGGCGGCCTTGATCGCCTGCAGGATCGAGATCATGTCGCGCGGGCCGACGCCGAGGGCGTTGAGGCCGTCGACCAGCTCCTGCAGCGTGACGCCGGGCTTGAGCACGACCAGCTTGCGCTCGCCTTGCTCGTCGACCTGGATCTGGGTGCGCGGCACGACCACGGTCTGGGCGCCGCCGCCGATCTGGCCGGGCAGCGCCGGCTGGCCGGGCACGCCGGTGCCGGGCACCGCCACCGTCTGGGCGTCGAAGACCACGTTGCCGAGCGCGTCGCGCACCGGCGAGCCGTCGGGATTGAGCCGCGGCACCAGCACCGTGCCGGTGGCCGGCGCCTGGCCGGCGATGCCGGGCACGCCGGACACGGCGGCCGGCCCGGGGGCAAAGGGCCCGGGCTGCGACACCTGCGGCGTCTCGGTGATGCGGATGGTGAGGTTGCCCTGGGCGATGGCGATGGTGTCGATGCGCACGTTGTTGCCCATGACGATGACGCCGGACTTCTCGTCGATGACGACGCGCGCCGTCTGGTCGGTTTCGACCTGCAGCTGCTCGATCTCGGTCATCATGCCGACGAGCTCGCCGCGCCGGCTTTCCGGGATGTCGACGGCGACGGTCGCGGGGTCGAGCGGCTGCGCCAACGGCCGGCCGGCGTGGCGCGAGATCGCCTGGGCGACGCGCTGCGCGGTGGTCAAATCGGGATTGCGCAGGGTCAGGCGCAATTGCGGCAACGCGGCCAGCTCGAAGCCGACCTCGCGCTCGACGATGGCGCCGTTGGCGATGCGCCCGCCGGTCGGCACGCCGCGGGTCACCGAGGCGGCGGCGCCTTGCGCCTTGAAGCCGCTGACCGCGACCGGCCCCTGCGCCACGGCGTAGACCTCGCCGTCGGCGCCCATCAGCGGCGTGACCAGCAGGCTGCCCCCCTGCAGGCTCTTGGCGTCGCCGAGGGCGCTCACCGTGACGTCGATGCGGTTGCCCTGGCGGGCGAAGGCCGGCAGGGTCGCCGTCACCATCACCGCGGCGACATTCTTGGTCGAGAAATTGCCGGCGTCGCGGATGTTGACGCCGAGGCGCTCCAGCATCGCCTCCAGGCTCTGCTTGGTGAAGGGTGCGTTGTTGAGGCTGTCGCCGGTGCCGTCGAGGCCGACCACCAGGCCATAGCCGACCAGCATGTTGTCGCGGATGCCCTCGAAATCGGCGATGTCCTTGATGCGCGATGCCGCCGTCGTGGGCGCCGGCGCCAGCAGGACGAGCGCCGCCGCGATGCGGGCGGCTTGGCCGAAAAGGCGGATGAGGCGAGGGAACTGCATCGGTCTGATCCGGCTTTCTCCCGGTGGCTGACGCGGCGCGGGCGCCGGGCGGCTTTCTGCGCCTGCCGCTGGAGCCCGTTCGGCGCTCCTGCTGCGAAGGCCGTGCCAAGGACAAAGCGTCGTCTTGACAAGGGGTTAGCGCGAGGCGCGGCGGTCCGGCGCGGCAGCCTTTGCCGGTGCGGCCGGCAAACTCTTCCTGCCCTTTACGCGGCGTTAAGCAAGATCGGCGAAGCTCGCCGGCGATGGCAACGCGCGGCCGCCAAGTGGTGCTTCAGCCATGAAAATCGATGGTCCCGGCCCGATTCGCCCGGGCAGCGTCCGCCGCACCGGTCGCGCCGGCAAGACGAATGGCGCCAGCTTCGCGCTGCCGACCGGCGGCGAGGATGCTCCGGTTTCTGCGACCACGGCGGGGCCGTCCGTCGCCGGGATCGACGCTCTGCTCGCCTTGCAGGAGGTTCCCGATGCCACGCACGGGGGCCGGCGGGCCGTGCAGCGCGGCAACGACCTCCTCGACCGATTGGACGAGATCCGCCACGGGCTGCTGCTCGGGGCAATTCCCATCGAGCGGCTCAAGGCGCTGGCGGTGATGCTGCGCGCCGAGCGGGCGCGGGCGGCCGACCCGCGCCTGGCCGCCGTCGTCGACGAGATCGAGCTGCGCTGCGCCGTCGAGCTGGCCAAGCTCGGACAGCACGCCAATATTTAGCAGATATTTCAATAAGATATTAAGAAGGCCCCGCGTCACAGGGGTACGCTTGCGACGCCGGGGTCGGATTCATATACTCCGCGCTCCGTTATCCGAAGCTATTGGGTGGAGGGTATGGGGATCGAGTTGAAACCGAATTACCGGCCGTCGGAAAAAGAGTCCTTCATGAATCCGCGGATGCAGGAATACTTCCGCCAGAAGCTGCTGCGCTGGCGCGACGACATCCTGCGCGAATCCGCACAGACGCTGCAGCACCTCCAGGAGGACACCACGCCGGAGCCCGATATCGCGGACCGGGCGTCGACCGAATCGGAGCGCGCTCTCGAGCTGCGTACCCGCGACCGGCAGCGCAAGCTGGTCGCCAAGATCGACGCCGCCCTCAAGCGCATTCAGGACGGCAGCTACGGCTACTGCGAAGAGACCGGCGAGCCGATCTCGCTGCGCCGGCTCGAGGCGCGGCCGATCGCCACGCTGTCGATCGAAGCCCAGGAGCGCCACGAACGGCGCGAGCGGACGCACCGCGACGACTGGGAGTAAACGCGGCGGCATCTTGCCGTGCCGCCTGACCTCGGGCCGGTCGCAGGACCGGCCTTTTTGTTTGCCGGCGGCGGCTCCCGCTCAGAACGGGAAGATGATGTCGAAGAGCTGCTGGCCGTAGCGCGGCTGCTGGACGTCGCTGATCACGCCGCGGCCGCCATAGGCGATACGCGCCTCGGCGATCTGGGTGTGATTGACGGTGTTGGTGGCGGTGATGTCCTCGGGGCGCACCACCCCGCTGACCAGGAGATGGCGCATCTCGTAGTTGACCCGCACTTCCTGGCGGCCCTGGATCACCAGGTTGCCGTTGGGCAGGACCTGGGTGACGATGGCGGCGACCTTGGCATTGACGGTCTCGTCGCGCTGCACCTTGCCGCTGCCCTTGCTGCCGCTGTCGCTGCCCAAATCGACCAGGCTGGTCGGATCGACCGCCTGCGGCAGGATGCGGCCGAGCGAGGCCTCGTAGCCGAGGAATTTCGGCAGCTTGGCGGCCTCGCTGGCCGTGCGCGAGCGCTCGGTCGAATTGCTGAGCTCGGCCTTCTCGTTGATGGCGACGTTGACGGTCAGGATGTCGCCGACCTTGCGCGCGCGCTGGTCCTTGAAGAACTGGCGGGCGCCCGGCCGCCACAGCGAGTTGGCGTGCCGCGTCACCTGTTCGGGCGCCGGCATGGGCAGGCTGACCGGTTGGTAGTCGCGCTGCAGCGTCGGGTTCTCGATCCGCGACAGTTCGGGCTCGCTGCCGACGTTGGCGAGCCGCGAGGCCATGTTGCAGGCGCCGAGCCCGAGGGCGGCGGCGCCGAGCAGGGCGAAGCGGAAGGCGAGCGCGGAGGGCGAGGGTCGGGACATGGCGTTCGGTCCGTCTGGCTGGCGGCTTTCGGGGCGGGGCAGGGCGGCCATCAGCGGCCCGCGCCGGTGATCACGGTGGTCCGGCTGCTCACCTGCACCTGGTTGTGGCCCACGATAGTGGCGGGCACCGTCTTGCGGCTTTGCACGTTCATCACCTGGATGACCTCGCCCTCGCCGCCGGCTTCGATGGCGCGGCCGGTGGCGCTCAGCGTCAGGCCGGGCGAGGCGAGGACCATGGTGACCAGCGCGCCCTTGGCGACAAGTTCCGGGCGCTGCACGTCGGTCGCGCGCAGCGGCGTGCCGGGCAGGAGCGGCCGGCGCGGACTCTGGCCGATCAGCTCGCCGGCGTCGGTGACGACGGCGCGGCCGATGCGCTCGGCGCGGATCTCGCGCCATTCGATGTCGGCGGCGGTGATGACGTCGCCCGGGACCATGCGGCTGCGCAGCACCGGCACCTCGCCGAGCCGCTGCACGCGGCCGCCGATGCGCACGCGCTCGGCGCGCGGATCGTCGGCCGGCGCCGCCAGCGAGGCGGAGAAGCGCCCGCTCTGCGGATCGTAGTCGACATCCTCGACCCGCACCGACGCCGCGGCGCCGGTCGGCACCCACAATTCGAGCTGCTGGCCGCCGAGCACGACGTCGAGCGCCGTCCCGCCGGCGCGCGGCGCGAGCGCGCGCTGGAGCGCGGCCAGGATGGTCTCGCGCGCGACCAGCTTGCCGGCGCGGGCGACGGCGATGGCGCGCAGGCCCGGATCGGGGCGCCAGGCAAGGCCGGCCTGCTCGGCCAGCGACGCGACGAAGGCGGGGCGCAGATAGATCTTCTCGCCCGGCGCCGGCGCCGCGGCGACCACCACCTTGGCGGCCGCCGGCGCGGCGCCCTCGAACAGGTCGGCGAGACGGATCTCGGCGCCCTCGACGGTGATCGCGGGCTTGAGGCGGAGCTCGGCGCGCGCCTCGGCGGCGGCCAGCACGGCGAGGGCGGCGAGGGCGAAGCGGAACAGGAGCTGGCGCATGGCGCGTTACCTCGGCGGGCGTCGATCAGGGCAGCTGGCTCAGCGTGCGCAGCATCTCGTCGGAGGTGGTGATCACCTTCGAGTTCATCTCGTAGGCGCGCTGGGCGGCGATCAGGTTGGTGATCTCCTGCACCGGGTTGACGTTGGAGTTCTCGAGATAGCCCTGGCGCACGGTGCCGAAGCCGACCGATCCGGGCGTGCCGACGGTGGGCGCGCCCGAGGCCGGGGTCTCGAGCAGCAGATTGTCGCCGATGCTTTCCAGGCCGGCCTCATTGAAGAAGGTGGCGAGGTCGACCTGGCCGACCGTCTGCGGCGCCGTCTGGCCGGCGATCTTGACCTGGACCTCGCCGGTCTGGTTGATCGTCACCGCCACCGCGTCCTGCGGGATGGTGATGCCGGGCGACACGGTGTAGCCCTGCTGGGTCACCAGCTGGCCCTGCGCCGAGACCTGGAACGAGCCGGCGCGGGTGTAGCCTTCCTGGCCCGACGGCAGCTGGATGCGGAAATAGCCGCGGCCGTTGATGGCGAGGTCGTAGTTGTTGCCGGTGAGCTGCAGGCTGCCCTGCTCGTTGATGCGGTAGACCGCGCCGGTCTTGACGCCGACGCCGAGCAGGATGCCGGCGGGAACCACCGTGCCGGTCTCGGCCGAGGTGGTGCCGACCCGCAGCAGCTCCTGGTAGAGCAGGTCCGAGAACTCGGCCCGCTGCCGGCGGTGGCCGGTGGTGTTCATGTTGGCGATGTTGTTCGAGATCACCTCGACATTGAGCTGCTGGGCCAGCATGCCCGTGGCGGCGATGCTCAAGGACAACATGGTCGTTACTCCCCTCTCACGTCAGCCGACCCGGGCGAGCCGCTCGATCGCCTTGCGCTGGCGGTCGTGCTCCTGCTCGATCAGGCGCTGGTTGGTCTGGTAGGCGCGCGACAGCTCGATCATCGCCGACATCTCGACGATCGGCTGCACGTTGGCGGATTCGAGCATGCCCTGGCGCAGCCGCGCGTCGGCGGCCGGCTTGGGCGCGTCCTTGGCGACGAACTGGCCGTTGCCGGTCTTGCGCAGCGCCTGCTCGTTGTCGAAGGCGACGAGGTCGATGCGGCCGACGGTGGCGCCGCCGCTGGTCGATACCGTGCCGTCGGAAGCGATGGTCGGCGGGGCGCCGCGTTCGTCGCCGAGCTGGATCGGCCGCCCGCCCTGGCCGAGGACCGGATGCCCGGCCGCCGTCACCAGGCGGCCCTGGGCGTCGACGCTGAAATGGCCGTTGCGCGTGTAGCGGGGCCCCTGCGGGGTGTCGACGACGAAGAAGCCGCGGCCGCTGATGGCGACGTCGAACGAGTTGCCGGTGGCCTGGAACTCGCCGGCGCGCAGGTCGCGCGCCAGCCCGTAATCCTGGACCGAGGAGAGCTGCTCGCGCCTGCCCGCCCGCATCAGGTATTCCTCGAACATCACCCGCTCGCCCTGGTAGGCGGTGGTGTTCATGTTCGCCAGGTTGTTGGCGATCACGTCCATCTGCCGCTGCATCGCCATCTGGCGCGCGAGGCCGATATAGATCGAGTTCTCCATTGTGGACGTACTTCCTGCCGACGGTTCTGTCTGCGTGCGCGGACCCGGCCGCGCCGGGCGGGCATCTGCACGGGCCGTGCCAAGCGCGGCAAGCGCGAAAAACCGGTGCGATCCGCGTCTTTCGACCGAGGCCGCGCCGACGCCATCGGCAAAGGCGAGCCGGCGAGGCGGCAATTCTTGCCGCGAATCGCCCGCGCGGGCGCGCGCTCGCAACCCCTTGTTAACCGTCAGCCCCGTAGAGTTTCCGCCGTCAGCAATGGTTAGCCACCCACCCGCAAGCGAGTGACTGCATGGTCGATGTGACCGCCGAGGAAACCGGCGAGGCGGAGGCCGAAGCCGCCCCGCCGCGCAAGCGCCTGAGCGGCAAGAAGCTGGTGCTGTTCATCGTGCTGCCCGCGCTGCTCGCGATCGGCGGCGGCGGCGCCGGCGCCTGGTTCTTCGGCCTGCTCGACCCGCTGCTCGGCAGCGCCGAGGAGGCGCCGAAGGAAGAGCCGCCGAAGCCGGTGGTCTTCTACGAGCTGCCGGAGATGCTGGTGAACATCAACACCGGCGGCCGGCAGAGCGGCTACCTCAAGCTGCGCGTCGCGCTCGAGCTCGACGATCCGCTGGCCGTGCCGCGGCTCGAGCAGCTGCTGCCGCGCATCATCGACAACTTCCAGGTCTACCTGCGCGAGCTGCGGCCCGAGGATCTGACCGGCTCGGCCGGCGTCTACCGGCTGAAGGAGGAGCTGCTCTTCCGCGTCAACGCCGCGGCGCAGCCGACCAAGATCAAGGACGTGCTGTTCAAGGAAATGCTGGTCCAGTAGGCGGAGCCGAGGAGATGGCCGAGGAAACCGAGGCGAACGCCGGCGAGCAGGACGCCCTCGCCGCCGAATGGGCGGCGATGGCCGAGCAGCCGGCCGAGGAAGCGGCCGGCGGCGACGGCGCCGTACCCGGCCAGTCGACCCGCGTTCTCAACCAGGACGAGATCGACAGCCTGCTCGGCTTCGACTCGGACGGCGAGGAGGACCGCAACCGCTCCGGCATCCGCGCCCTGATCAACAGCGCGCTCGTCTCCTACGAGCGCCTGCCCATGCTCGAGGTGGTGTTCGATCGCTTGGTGCGCCTGATGACCACCTCGCTGCGCAACTTCACCTCGGACAACGTCGAAGTCTCGCTCGACAACATCACCTCGATCCGCTTCGGCGATTATCTCAACTCGATTCCGCTGCCGGCGATCCTCAGCGTGTTCCGCGCCGACGAATGGGACAATTACGGCCTCGTCACCGTCGACAGCGCGCTGATCTATTCGATCGTCGACGTGCTGCTCGGCGGCCGGCGCGGTACCGCGGCGATGCGCATCGAGGGGCGCCCCTACACCACCATCGAGCGCAATCTGGTCGAGCGCATGGTGCGCGTCGTGCTGGCCGACCTGCAGGCGGCGTTCGAGCCGCTGTCGCCGGTCCGCTTCCTCTACGACCGCATCGAGACCAACCCCCGCTTCGCCACCATCGCCCGCCCGGCCAACGCGGCCATCGTGGCGCGGCTGCGCGTCGACATGGAGGACCGCGGCGGACGGCTCGAGCTGCTGCTGCCCTACGCCACCCTCGAACCGGTGCGCGAGCTCCTGCTGCAGATGTTCATGGGCGAGAAGTTCGGCCGCGATTCGATCTGGGAGAACCACCTGGCGACCGAGCTCTGGCACACCGACGTCGAGATCGAGGCGGTGCTCGACGAGCAGGTGATGAGCCTGCGCGAGGTGATGAACCTCGAGGTCGGCAGGACGATCCTGTTCAACGCCACGCCGCAATCCTCGGTCGAGCTGCGCTGCGGCGGCCTCGCCATGCTCGAGGGCCAGATGGGCCGCCTCGGCCCCAACATCGCGGTGCGCGTCGACCGCTCCCTCAAGCGATTTGGAAAGCCGTCATGACCCTCGCCATCGAGCTTCTTCTCGCCCTGCTGCTGGCCGCCACCATCGGCTTCTGCTTCGTCCTCGACCGCCGCCTTGCCGGCCTGCGCGCGGCGCGCGCCGACCTCGAGCGGCTCTCGGCGGAGTTCGTCGCCGCGATCGCCGAGGCCCGCGCCGGAGTCGGCGAGCTGAAGGGCGCCGCCAAGGAGGCGGCGGAGACGCTGCAGGAGCGGCTGGGCAAGGCGCGCGCCCTGGCCGACGAGCTGGCCTTCATGACGGAGACCGGCGACCGTCTCGCCGAGCGCCTGTCGGGGCAGATTTCGGGCGGCCTGCGCCGCGGCGCCGGCGACGCCGACAACGTCACCGCTTTCAAGCCGGCCTCGCGCGGCCCGGCGCCCCGCTCGGAGGCCGAGCGCGAACTGTTGCACGCCCTGCGCCGCGCCAATTGAGGACCGGGTTCCCGACCATGCTCGGCCGCATCCGCTTCCTGCCCCTGACCCTGGTCGCCGCGGCGCTGTTGCTCGGCCTCAAGGTCGGCGCTTTCTGGCAGGGCACCGCCGGCCCCTGGATCGGCGATGCGCTGGCCAAGAGCGACGCCGTCGCGCCGGCCGGGGCCAAGGCCGGCGGCAAGCCGGTCGAGCTCAAGCCGCCTGCCGGCGAAGCGCCGCGCCCGGCGCTGGCCGAGGCCAAGGCGGACCTGCCGGCCGGCGCGGAAAGGGCCGCGCCGCCCGCGTCGCCGCCGCCGCGCGCCGAGGCGGCCCCCGCCCCGCGCGATCCGACCGACCTCACGCGCGGCGAGATCGAGCTGCTCGAGAACCTGTCGAAGCGCCGCGAGGCGCTCGAAGCGCGCGCCCGCGAGCTCGACATGCGCGAGAAGCTGCTGGCCGCGGCCGAGCAGCGCATCGAGACGCGCATCGCCGAGCTGAAGAAGCTGGAGGGGCAAGTCCAGGCGCTGATCAAGCGGCACGACGACGAGGAGGAGAAGAACCTGCGCAGCCTCGTCAAGGTCTACGAGAACATGAAGCCGCGCGATGCCGCACGCATATTCGAGCAGCTCGACATGCAGGTTCTGCTCGGCGTCGTCGAGCGCATGAAGGAAGCCAAGCTCGCTCCCGTGCTGGCGCAGATGGATCCGGCGCGGGCGCAGAGGCTTACCGTCGATCTGGCTACCCGCCGTCAGCTGCCGGCCGTGGCGGCACCGGTTGCCGGCAAATCCGGCAACGGCTGACCCGCCCGCAGGCGGCGTTTTACGTGGCGTTAACCACTCGATGGCTAAATTTCGCGCGATCCTGCCGAACGGTCAGGGTGCGTACCCGGAGCGGAGAAAGCCATGGCGGTAGACAAGAACATGCCGATCCTCGTCGTCGACGATTACAAGACGATGCTGCGCATCATCGGCAACCTGCTCAAGCAGCTCGGCTTCAACAACATCGACGAGGCGACCGACGGCGGCATGGCGCTGGGCAAGCTGCGCGACAAGCCCTACGGCCTGGTCATCTCCGACTGGAACATGGAGCCGATGACCGGGCTCCAGCTGCTCAAGGAGGTGCGGGCGGACGAGAAGCTGAAATCGATGCCCTTCATCATGATCACCGCCGAGAGCAAGACCGAGAACGTCGTCGCGGCGAAGCAGGCCGGGGTCAACAACTACATCGTCAAGCCCTTCAATGCCGAGACGCTGAAGAAGAAGCTCTCCGCCGTCATCGGCGACTTCTGATCCGCGGGCGGGGCGCGGCCATGGCCAACATCGCGGTGAAAGCCGACGGCGCGGCCGAACAGCGCTTCGCGCGGCGCATCGCCGAGCTGCGCGCCGAACGCGGCGACGCCGTGGCGCTCGCCGACATCGCCGAAGTGGTCGAGAGCCTGATGACCAGCATGGCCGGCGACATCTCGGCCATCGACCTCAGGATCCAGCACGAGCTGCGCGAGCTGGTGCAATACATCCAGAAGGCGAAGGAGGAGATCGCCGCCATCCAGCCCGCCGAGATCCGCCAGCACGACATTCCGGCGGCGACCGACGAGCTTGATGCGGTGGTCAAGGCGACCGAAACCGCGACGCAGGCCATTCTCGACGCCGCCGAGGAGCTCGGCAGCATCGCCGAGCAGGCCGGCGGCGAGACCAGCGAGCGGATTCTCGGCATCGTCACCAAGATCTTCGAGGCCTCCAACTTCCAGGACATCACCGGCCAGCGCATCACCAAGGTCGTGCGCACGCTGCGCCACATCGAAAGCAAGATCGTGGCGCTGGCACGGGCCTTCGGCCAGGATGTCGGCGATGCGGCGGCGCCGCGCCAGGACAAGCGCGAGGGGGACGCGGCGCTGCTCAACGGCCCGCAGCTTCCCGAGGCGGCCAACAGCCAGGCCGATATCGACGCCCTCCTCGCCAGCTTCGACTGAGGCGCCATGGACGCCGGCCTCGTGCGGCAGGACGGCCCGCGGCAGAGGCCGACCCTTGTCATCTTTCTGTCGCTGTTCCTGATCCTGCTCGCTTTCTTCCTGGTGCTGGTGTCGCATTCCCAGGCCGAGCAGTCACGGGTGGCGGCCGCGCTTGGCAGCGTCGGGCGCGCGCTCCGCGGCGGCCCCGACATCGCCTTCGGCTTCGCCGGCGCCGCCGATCCGGAAGCGGCGGCCGAGGCGGCGGGACGCTTCCAGGCGAGGGTCAAACAGGGCTTCGTAGGCGATTTGCCCGAGCTCGCCTTCGTCGCCGCCGCCGATGGCACGGTTCTGCAGGTGCCGGTGCCGCTTGGCCGGCTGTTCGCCGGCGACCGGCTGCTGGCCGAGCGCGAGCCGCTGCTCGGCGCGATCGCCGGCGCGCTCAAGACGGCAGAAGGCGGCGTGCGCCATCAGGTCGAGGTCGCCTTGCCGGCCGAGCCGGCGAGCCGCGCCCTTGCTGTCGCGCGCGCCGGCGCGCTGGCTCGCGATCTCGAGGCGCGTGGCGTCGACGGCGCCGCGATTGCCGTCGGCATCGACGCGACGGTGGCGACGGACACGGCGCTGCTTACCTTCGCCTCGCGGCCGGAGCGGCCGCCCGGCAGGACCGGGGCGGCGCGATGATCGAGCGCGGCCACCCGTTCGATGTGCTCGCGCCGTCGCGGCCGGCTGCCGGCAGCGCGCCGCGCTGGTTCGTAACGCTGGTCGACCTGATGTCGCTGCTGCTCGCGTTTTTCGTCCTGCTGTTCGCGATGTCGGCGCCGAAGAGCGAGGAATGGCGCGCGCTCACCGATTCGCTCGCCCGCCGGTTGAACGCGGGCCGGACGCTGCCGTCGGGAGAGCTGCCGGCAACGCCGGGACGCGGCACGGTCGCGCCGAGCCTCGGCCTCGGTCTCGACTATCTGCATGCTCTGCTCGAGACGAAGATCGCCGGCGATGCCCTGTTGGGCGCCGTGCGGCTCGAGCGGCAGGCCGACCGGCTGATCATCATGCTGCCGGCCGATCTCGCCTTCGCGCCCGGCGAGGCCGCGCTGACTCGGGCGGCCATGCCGGCGATCGGCGCGCTTGCCGACGCCGTGCGCTTCCTCGGCAACGACGTCGAGGTCCAGGGCCATGCCGATCCGCGACCCGCGCCCAGCGCCGGCTATGCGTCGAACTGGGAGCTGTCGCTCGCCCGGGCGGCGGCCGAGGCGGCCGCCCTGGCCGAGGCCGGCGCCGGGCGGCACCCGCGCGCCTACGGCCGCGGCGCGGGCCGCTTCGCCGAGGATGCCGCCCGCTTCCGCTTCGCGTCGGATGACCGCATGGCCTTCGCCCGGCGCGTCGATATGAGCGCGATGAACAAGCGCGCGCTCGAGGCCCTGATCAAGGTCGGCGAGTTCGACGAGTTCGGCGCGCGGCCGCAGCTGTTGGCTGTGGTCGATCAGATGATCGGCGCGGCGACCACGGCGCGCCGCGCCGCCGAGCGCGGCCAGGGCATGCTGTTCGGCGGGCTCGAGGCTGACTCGGATGACGCGCTGATCGTGCTGCCGAAGAACGTCAAGGACATCCCGCGCAAGCAATTGCTGCAGGAGGAGAAGGAGCTGATCGGCACCTACGTCACCGAG
>CAYTWJ010000019.1:0-1622 GCA_964442055.1 uncultured Rhodospirillaceae bacterium
GAGCATCCGGTTCCTGATCTCGAACGTGATGCCCTGGGCCTGCTTCTGCCGCCGGCCCTTCTCGCGGTGCATCCGTTTCAGGGCGAGCTTGACCGCCTCGGCCTTGGTCGGGTCCGGCAGCCCCGCCGCCTTGTGCATCTTGGCGATCGAGGCGACGTAGCGGCGGATGGTGGCCGGCGCCTTGGAGGCTGCCTGGTCGTCCACGAACGCCGCCAGGGCGTCGCTGGTGGCCGGCAAGGGGGAAAGCCCCCGGTCGGCGCACCACGCGCCGAACACGGCCGTATCGCTGCGCAAGGCCCGCTCCGTGTTCGGGGAGTAGGCGCCCTTCGCGTGGCGTTGGAAATTGGTCAGGCTATCGACGATGGCCCGGTCGGTCCGGGCGAGCGGGATCAGATCGTGCATGACGATCCTCGCGGTCGATAGGTTTGATTATCAGCCATGCTTCGGCTCGGGAAAGTGAGGGCCGGCAGTCGCCCACCGGCCCCGTAGCGTCACTCCCCGATCAGGCGCCGGAGATCGGCGGCAGCCACGGTCAGCATCGCGTCCGCGAGTTCGGGGTCATGGCTCCGCTCGATCTGCTTGCGCGCCCAGTCGATCTTGCGCACCAGATCCGTCAGATCGGTGGCCGGTGCGGCGACGACCGCTTCCTCGAGGCGGGCGAGATTGCTGGCGAACTTCTCCACCACCCGATCCGGCCTCGACCCGTAGTCTTTGTGCTGGCGGAATCCTGCATCGTAATCCTCGTAGCGGCGGATGGCCTTGGCGGTTGCGGTCGTCATGATACGGCCCCCTTCGCCCGCTCGGCCAAGATGCTGACGATCTCGCCGCCGACGCCGTGCAGCGAAGCATCGACAACAACCCGGAGCCGTCCGGCGAGGTCGGCGGGGAGCTGCGGCAACAGCGCCGCCGCAGCAGCGGCGAGCATCTGGAAGGGATAGTCCGCGACGTTGCGCTCATCAAGGGCGTCGAAGTAGAGGTCGAGCAGGACGCCAGCGCCGACCGGACCCGTCGGCCTCATTTCCGTGAGCCGCCCACCGAGCGGCACAAGCGCATCCTCGATGCGCTCCAACTCCGCCTCGATGGCCGGGATGCCGCGCCGCTCCCTTTCGGCTGTCAGCTTGGCCTCGCCAGCCGCGAGGTTGCGGCGCATCTGGTCCTTGATCCGCTCGCATTCCTCGGGCGGGAACGTTTCGCTCAGAAAGTTGCCCGGACGCGGCGGGTCGCCCCATTTCTGCGGGCAGATCGCGGTGATCTGGTCGATATCGGCCTCGCTGGTAAGCCGCGACGCGGGCCAGCTCAGCACCTTTCCGCCAGCGACGTGGCAGAAGTAGTCGGCGCCGCCGGTGATGGGGTTCCGAATTTCTTGCGGGATATCGTCTTGGAGTTCGGCGCGCCGATCCTGCAGGACGATCTGCCGGTCGCGGAGCGGGCGCCAGCGGTGCCAGAGGGCGAGCATGGCATCGTCGTTGCCGACTGCGGGGGACGCGACCGCGGGAAGGGCCGCCGAGGCGGCGGCGATGCCGGCCAGGACGGCGCGGCGGGTCGATTTGGGTTGCATGGTTAGACTCCCGGTTCTCTGCCAGCGATCGGCGCTGGCGCCGGGGGCTAGAAACCGGGCATGC
>CAYTWJ010000019.1:1632-11827 GCA_964442055.1 uncultured Rhodospirillaceae bacterium
ATTCGCGCCCGTCTCCGGGCCTTATTTCCTCGCACCCCCGGCACAGGAGCGGGGCCCGGTAGATTCCGGGCATAACAATACCGCCAAGACTGTCGGGGGCGGTTTCCGCGCATACTCTGGTGTTTCTAGCACCGTCGCGAAGGATGCGCTCGCGGGGCGAGTGTGTCAAGATGCAGCATTCTTGCTGCTCATGCGATTTGACGGAGATGCCGATGCGCCCTCTCGCTCTTTTCCTTTCGCTTGTTCTGGCCGCCTGCCAGACGACGGGACCAGCGTCCAACACCTTCATCGGCAAGGAGCGGGCCGATAGCACGTATCGCCGAGTCGATGCCAGATTCCGCGACAGCCTGCACGGGCCGTTCGTCGTCCCGATCTATTACAAGCTATTCGACCGCGGCGGCCGGCTGGCCGCCTGCGGCTGGTACGCCAACGACGGGATGACCCAGACACAATCCGACGCAGTGGCCGATTTCTTCCGCACCGCAACGGTGACAATCGCAGGGCGCCCGATCAGCGCTGCTTATCTCGAAGCATCCGCGCCGCGCCACAATGAGTTCGACGGCACAGCCAACTGTGTCGTTACCAACGAGCCGTGGTCGCCATCGTTCGCGCAGGACCCCAGGATCACGATCAGCGGACCAAGCGCCCACCGCAGGGGCTAGGGCGCGAACTCACGGCCGCTGCCTCTGGCGTTGACGACAATCGGCGGGTGTGCTCGCATTGAGCCGGGCCGCCGCCCAGGCCATGAACAGCGCGCCCTCACGGGCCAGCAAGACGACGCCAGGGCGGCGGCCCACCGGAGGCCCCATGAGGTCCTGGCTCCGCGCCTGGCTTCGCAGTCTCTTGGGCGGCAACGCGCGGCCGGCCACGCTCTGGCTGCGGGCGCCGGTCAACGACAACTTGTTCCCCGTCGAGCTCCTGCCGGAGATCCTGCCTCGGCTCAAGCTCGGCGAGCGCTTCGTGCCGCGGTTCCCGGTCCCTGGCCTCCGCACTGAGGTCTGGATGCCGCCTGGCTGCTACCGGACCGCGCACCCGCCCCAAGGGCGGCCCAGGCCCAGGATCGTCAGGCGGGGCTAGGCCGGCGCCTGCTCCTATCGATTGCCACGACCTTGCCGTCGCCCTTGCCCGCGACGATGCGGTCGACTCGCTTGGCCCAGGCTTCCAGCGCCCTGAGCATCGCCGGCCGATGGTTGGCGTGATCGTATACACGGTCGAGTCCCGGCTTGGCGTGGTTCAGGATGGCGCTGGCAATGGCGCGAGGCACGCCCATTTCGCTAAGCCGGGTGCGGACCGTCCTGCGGATGTCGTGCAGCACCCATCCGGCCACCCCCGACTTGCTGTCGAGGGCCTCCTTGAGGCTCCGCGTACCGTTGTAGGGCTTCTTGCCATCGCTCGAAAACACGAACGAGCCATGGCGCGGCGCGGTCCCGAGTAGCGTCTGCACCGCCTCCGGCAGCGGCAACCGGTGATCGCGCTTGGACTTGTTCCTGGCGCCGGGCAAGAGCCACAGAGCGCCGCCCTCCCTGACTTCGGACCATTCCAGGCAGCGGCATTCGTCCCGCCGCTGGCCGGTCAGGATCAGCAGCTTGGCGAGGGTGCCGCCAGGGTAGCCGATGGCATCGGCGGCACGCCAGATCGCACGCAATTCGTCGTCGGCGAGGGTCCGCTCGCGCTGGCGCTCGACCGGCTTTTTCTTGATGCCGGCGGCGGGATTGGCGGGCAGCCATTCGCGCTCGACCGCCCAATTGAGAGCCGCCGCAAGCTGGGAGCGCACCCGGTTGACCTGGGCGCCGAGGCCCTTCTTGTTCTGCAGATCGTCCAACAGCGTCACTATGTCGCCGCGGCGCAGCTCGGTAAGGGCGACTTTGCCGATCAGCGGCTCGACGTGCATGGCGAACAGACGATCAGTGAGTTTCGGGCGCCGCTGGTTCGCCTCGGCGTATTCCGTGACGTAGCGTCGGGTCAGGTCCCGGACCGTCTGCGGCCGTTCGGCCTCGCGAACCTCTCGTTCTTGCGCCTTGGCTTCGACCGCCGGCAGGTCAATCCCGCGACGGGCAGCCGCTGCGATTTCGTGCGCGCGCGCCCGCGCCGCCGCCAGGGTTACGCCCTTCCCGTCCCTGTACGGGCCGATGGTCACGCGCCGCTGGTTGCCGCCCTTTGTGGTGTAGCGGATCGCCCATGACTTTTCGCCGCTGGCGGTGATGCGGAAGGCCAGGCCTGGCGCGTCGTCGTCGGTCAGCTCGAGCCGGCCGGCAGCCGGCGGCTTGATCGTCTTGCACAAGCGGTCGGTCAGCTTTACCGCCATCTCGCAACATCTCCTGCCGCCCCCTCGGGCTAAGCCACGGCTTTGACGTGTAGCCCCTCTAGGGACTTGCTGGGGACTTAAAATGACGTGGCTTTGCGCGAACGTCAACGGACGGCTGGGGACTAGAGTAGACGGTATGGTGTTGCCCCAGCTCGCTCTTTCAAAACGGACAAAAACAGCCATAAACGTCCATGGACAGAAATCCCTACGTCTCCCAGACGTGAAGCCTCCCTGTTAGACTCGCCGGGCTGGCAACAGCCCGGCGTCTTTTTTTCCAGCCGCCGGCGAGCGCGCTCGCTCGGCCCGGGGGCTATGGCGTAGAGGCCGGGTCTCCCACACGCCGTTCGCGGCTCTGCCGGAACGCCTCGCTGAACCCGGCTGCGAGAATGCCAGTGGGCATGGCGATAATGCCGATCGCCGCGACCGCGGACAGCCCGGCCAACAGCCGGCCCGCCACCGTCACCGGATAGGCATCGCCGTAGCCGACCGTCGTCAGCGTCACGATCGCCCACCACAGCGCACGCGGGATGCTACCGAAGTTGTCCGGCTGCGCCGTCCCCTCGGCAAAATACAGCGAAGTGGCTGCCAGCAGCATCACGACCGCAGCGATCACGGCGCTCAGCAGCAGCTCGTGCCTGCGGGCGCGGACCGCGTATCCCAGCAGGCGCGCCGCCACGGAAAATTCCCCCAAGCGGGCAATGAGCACGATGCGCAGGACCCTGAACGAGCGCAGCACGAAGACGTCGGTCACGCCCAGTGTCACGACGACCGGCGCAGTCGCAATTAGGTCCAAGAGTGCGATCGGCGTAAAAGCGTAACGCAGCCGCCCGGCGAGCCCGGCAAATCGCGGGTCCTCGCCGGCCGCCCAGAGCCGCGCGATATATTCGCTGACGAAAAGCGTGCCGAAGATCACGTCAAGAATACCGGCTGCGATGGCAAAGCCAGGTTGCTCCGAAATTGTCGGCTCCGTCTCGAGGACGGAGGTGCCGATAGCGACGAGAATCGCCGCGACGATGATCTTGTTCGCGGGCGAGAGTCCCTTGCCTTGCCAGCCTTCGGGGAACAGCTGGCGATACAGCGTGGCACGGAACCGGCGGGCGCGGCTCCTTGTCATGGCTGCTGACACCGCCGTCTTGATCTAGGCACCCTGTTTGACCGCCAGCCCCGGGTTCGTCGGTGGCGCCGTCGCTTGCTGAGATGCCGCTGTCACCTGGGGCGCGCCGGGCCCGACTTGTAGAACCGGTGACGCGGGGGCTTCCCTGGCTCTCAGTTTCGCCTGCTCCGACGCCCTTGCCGCCCTCTTCAACGCCGCCTTGGCCTGCGCCGCCTCGTCGCTGTCGACGAGGTCGCGCTTGATCACCTCCTCGCGCAGCACCGACCGCAGGTCCTCTTCTTCGATCCGGAGGCCGGGATAGACCCGTCGAACCTCGCGCCTCAGCTCCGAAACGATCCGATCGCCCAGCAGAAATGCCGCCAAGGAGAATTTGCTTGTCGCCTGCTGCTGCTGGAGGAACTCCGTCATCGCGGACGGGGCGAAGACCTCGCGGCTCAGGTTGCCGAAGCATTCGATCACGTGCGGCGCGCGCGGGCCGTCTTCGAGCAGGTCGAGTTCGCTGACCAGCGACCTGTCGACCGGCTGCTTGAAATGAATCTTGTAGGCGCGCCAGTTGACGCCGTTGGTCAGGATGACCCACTCGATGCCCTGGTTGGCACCGTAATCGATCGCCTGCTTGACGTGGTTGTCCTTGAGTGGAACACCGATCGCCTTGGCTTCGATCAGGAAACGAACCTCTGGCCCGACCTTCACCGCCAAGTCGACGAACGTATTGCGGATCGCGAATTCCCGCGTGATCTCGCTGTACTTGTCGTGGCCGAGGACGTCGGTGAGGATGTCGGTGATCAGGGTGACGGTATCCGCCTCGCTCGCGTCCCGGTTCTTGGTCGCGGATAAGATCGATTGATAACGCTTCAGCTGCTGCGTGATTCGCTCCGAAACGCGCTTTGGGATCGCCATCGCCCCCTCCATGCGCACTCTCGGTTGAAACGCTTGAAGGCTACCACAAGCAAGTTTCAGAAACCGAATCTCGCGGTGCCTTGGCGGCAATGGCGCCGTGGTTGACCGACGTACCTGTCAAGGACTGAAGCCGCCAGAAGAGAGCACACAATGTGCGGGCCGCACATCGAGGGCGTGGAGCCGATTTGATCAAATTTGCTTTGCGCAGATACCACGATCACCTGACAGCGCAGCCGCCGGCAAGCAGCGCCGGCAGTTCCGCCATGTCGTCGAAGAGCCGCGCGCCGGTGGCGCCGAGCGCCGCGCGGTCAGCGTGCGCCGCCCCGCCATAGGCGAAGACGGTCATGCCCGCGGCCCGGCCGGCGGCGATGCCGGGCAGGCTGTCCTCGACCACCGCCGTCCGTGCCGGCGCCGCGCCCATGCGTCGGGCGGCGTGCAGGAACAGGTCGGGGTGCGGCTTGCCGCGCGCGACCTCGAGCGCGCTGAAGAGGTACCCGTTGAAATGGGCGCCGAGGCCGGTCAGCTCGAGGCTCAAGCGGATCTTCTCCGGCTCGCTCGACGAGGCGACGCACTTCGGCAGGGCGATGCGCGCGAGCGCGGCGACGACGCCGGGCACCGGGCGCAGCTCGTCGCGGTAGCGCGCGAAGGTCTCGGCCTGCAGCGCGGCGGTGAAGCCGTCGGGAACGGCGATGCCGAAGCGCTCGCGCACCAAGGCGTAGCAGCTCGGCAGCGACAGGCCGGTGAAGAGGCGCATCGTCGCTTCCAAATCCACCGGCACGCCGAGCCGCGCCAGATGCGCCGCCAGCACGCGGTTGGCGATCGGCTCGGAATCGACGAGCACGCCATCGAGGTCGAAGACCACGAGATCGAAAGGCAAGACGGACCCCGGCCCGGCAGCGCGCCCGCTCACATGAACAGCTTTTCGGCGGCGAGGCCGGTGTAAAGCTGGGCGACCTGCTCGCCGTAGCCATTGTAGAGTTGCGTCGGCACGCGCTTGCCGCCGGTGCCGATCAGCTCCTCGGTCTTCTGGCTCCAGCGCGGATGCGGCACCTCCGGGTTGACGTTGGCCCAGAAGCCGTACTCCGAGCCCTGGATGTCCTCCCAGAAGCCGACCGGGCGCTTGTCGGTGAAGCTGAAGCGCACGATCGACTTGACCGACTTGAAGCCGTACTTCCACGGCACGGCAAGCCGCAAGGGCGCACCCATCTGCTTGGGCAGCGGCTTGCCGTAGACGCCGGTGGCGAGGAAGGCAAGCTCGTTGGTCGCCTCGGCGATGGTCAGCCCCTCGACATAGGGCCAGGGATACCAGCTTTGCAGCTGGCCGCTGGCCACCTTGGGATCGATGAAGGTCTCCATGCGCACGTACCTGGCCGAGGCCAGCGGCTCGGCGAAATCGACCAGCGAGGCGAAGGCGAAGCCGCTCCACGGCACCGCCATCGCCCAGGCCTCGACGCAGCGGTGGCGGTAGAGCCGCTCCTCCAGCGGCATCCTGGCCAGGAGGTCGTCGATAGCGATGGTCTTCGGCTGCTTGACCATGCCGTCGATGCGCACCTCCCACGGCCGCAGCTTCAGCTTCTGCGCCTCCTGCGAGATGTATTTGTGCGAGCCGAACTCGTAGAAATTGTTGTAGGTGGCGGCGACCTTCTCGTCGGTCAGCGGCCGGTCGAGGCGATAGCGCGGATTCGGCATCACCGGATAGAGCTTGGCCGAAGGGTCGGCCTCCGGCGCCGCCGCCTGGGCGTCGTTGACCTCGGAATCGCAGGCTCCCATGAGGCCCGACGCCGCCAGGACCGCGCCACCGGCCAGGCCCTTGAGCAGCCGGCGGCGATCGAGGAAGGCCGATTCCGGCGTCGCTGCCGATTCCGGCAGTTCCCAGCCCTTGCGGATACGGATCAGCATCGGTGCCCCGCCGGCAACGGAGGAAGACGGCCGCAGTGTAAGCAGCCCGCCCGCCGGCGCCAATCAAGCCCGCGTGAACGGCGCGGCGCGGCCGTTCACGTCTGCAAGAGGCTGCGCAGCATCCAGGCCGTCTTTTCGTGCACCTGCAGGCGCTGGGTCAGCAGGTCGGCGGTCGGCTCGTCGTGCGCCTTCTCGGCGAGCGGGAACACCTCGCGCGCGGTGCGCGCCACCGCCTCGTGCCCCTTGACCAGGTTGCGCACCATGTCGAGCGCCTCGGGCACGCCCGCCTCCTCCTTGATCGAGGACAGCTTGGCGAAAGCGGCATAGGTGCCCGGCGCGGCATGGCCCAGCGCGCGGATGCGCTCGGCGACGGCGTCCACCGCCAGCGCCAGCTCGTTGTACTGCTGCTCGAACATCAGGTGCAGGGTCTGGAACATCGGCCCGGTGACGTTCCAGTGGTAGTTGTGGGTCTTGAGATAGAGCGTGTAGGTGTCGGCAAGCAGGCGGGACAGGCCGTCCGCGATCTTCTTCCGGTCCTTCTCGGAAATGCCGATGTCGATGTCCATTCGTTCCATTCGACGCTCTCCGCTGTCGTATTGGCCGATGCTATAGCCAAGAGATATTGCCGCTACAGGCGGTTTCAATACTGCCTGGAATGATTATAAACAGTTTCAGGTGGCAAAGCGCAAGCTGACCCGCCCCAGAGCGCCGAAATCTGCCTCGAGCGCGTCGCCCGCATTGGCGAAATAGACGTCGATGCTGGTGCCGGTGGTGACCAGTTCGCCGGCCAGAAGACCGCGGCCGCGCGCGGCGAGCGCATTCGCGAGCCAGGTCAGGGCCGCCAGCGGATGGCCGAGCACGGCCGCGCCGCTGCCGCGGCGGATCGGCGCCGCGCCGAGGCGCAAGTCGACCCGGTGATCGGCCAGCTCGAACCGCCGCCAATCGGCGACCTCGGCGCCCCTCACCCAATGGCCGGCGGAAGCATTGTCGGCGATCAGCCAGCCGGCGCCCACGCGTTGCCAGTCGCGGAAGCGGGTATCGACGATCTCGATCGCCGGCAGCACGGCGGCGACGGCGCCGGCCACCCGCTCGCGGTCGTAGGGCGCGCCGCCCGCCGGCAGGTCCTCGCCCAGGCGGAAGGCGAATTCGGCCTCGATGCAGCGCATGTTGAAGTCGCCGGCCGGCAATGTCGCCGGGCTCTGGTGCACGAAGGGCGAGAGCAGCCGCCCGAAGAAGGGGCCGTCAAGCCCGAGCAGGCGCTGCGCCGAGGCGTTGGTGCACCCGATCTTCCAGCCGACGGGGCGGCCGCCAGGGGCCGCGAGCAGGCCGGCCACCACCATGTCCTGCACGACGTAGCCGTCGTCGGGCGAAAGCGTCTCGAAATCGTCCGGCGGCATCATCGGCCGCCGCTGGCCGCGCGCGGCCAGCAGCAGGTCGGCGGCGTGCACCGCGCGCGCGAGGCAAGCCTCGTCGGCGAGCGCCATCGGGGTCAGGCGGCGCGCGCGGCGGCGAGCACCTGGTCGGCTAGGCGCCCGGTCAGCTCCTGTAAGTGATCGTAGCGGGCGGTGAACGCGCCGACGCCCTGCGTCAGCGAGCGCAGCTCGACGATCAGGTCGTGCATCTCGCTCTGCGGCATGTGGGCCGTCACCACATCCCAGCCCGGCCACCCGGTGCGGGCGTCGAAGCCGAGGATCTGCCCGCGCCGGCCGCTGATCAGCTGGTTGACCTTGTTGGTGAACTCGGCGGGCGCGGCGATCTCCACCTGCCAGATCGGCTCGAGCAGCACCGGATCGCATTTCGGCATGCCCTCGCTCATGGCAATGCGCGCTGCGGTCTTGAAGGCCATTTCCGAGCTGTCGACGGCATGGAAGCTGCCGTCGGTCAGCGCCACCGCGACATCGACGACGGGAAAGCCGAGCGGCCCGGCGCCGAGATAATCCCGCACGCCCGCCTCGACCGCGGGAATGTACTGGCGCGGCACCGACCCGCCGACGATGCGGCTCTCGAAGGCGAAGCCGGAGCCGCGCGGCAGAGGCCTGATCTCGATATGGACGTCGCCGAACTGGCCGTGGCCGCCGCTCTGCCGCTTGTGGCGGCCGTGCTGGCTGACGCCACGCCGGATCGCCTCCTTGTAGGCGACCTTGGGCCGGACGCCGTCGACCGGCAGGCCATACTTGGTCCTGAGCCGCGACAGCGCCACCTTGAGATGGATGTCGCCCTGGCCCGCCAGCACCAGCTGCTGGGTATCGGCGTTCTGTTCGTAGGCGAGCGAGGGGTCCTCGTCGATCAGCTTGCCGAGCGCGCCCGACAGCTTGACCTCGTCGTTGCGGTTGGCGGCGTGGATCGCCAGCGCGAAGACCGGGGCGAGATGCGGCGCGCGCGGGCAGGCCACGCCGCCGCCCTTGCCTTCCTGCAGCGTGTCGCCGGTGCGGGCATTGTCGAGGCGGCCGAGGGCCACGGTGTCGCCCGCCGCGGCCTCGCCGATCTTCTGCGTCTCGGCGCCGAGCATGCGGAACATGCCGCCGATGCGCTCGCCGTTAACGGTGGCGCCGTCCTTGACCGTCCCGGACCAGACGCGCACCAGGCTGAGCTTGCCGCCGTGCGCGGTCATGTAGGTCTTGAGCACCTGGCCGACGAAGCTCCGGTCCGCCGCGTCGAGCCCGGCGCGCAGCGCCGCCTGGGCGTGGGCCGGCGCTTCGTGGCGCAGCGCCTTGAGCAGCCGGCGCACGCCGTGATCGGTCGCGCCCGCGCCGAGCAGGACCGGCACGATCAGGCCGTCCTGCAGCTCCTTGGCCAGGTCGGCGAATACCTCGTCGCGCGACGGCGCCACGTCGCTCAGCAGCTCCTCCATCAGGTGGTCGTCGAAATCGGCCAGCTTCTCGAGCATGGCGGTGCGCGCCGCGTCCTTGCGCTCGCGCATGATCGTCGGCAGCTCGACGATCTCGGAGGGCGCGTTGTCGCGGTAGACATAGGCCCGCTCGGAGGCGAGGTCGACATAGCCGGTGATCTCGCCCACCGCGCCGTCGCCGCCGCCCTCGCGGATCGGCACCTGGCGCAGCACCAGCGGCTTGGACGACACCGCCTGCAACGCCGCCAGCAGGTCCTGCACCCGCCCCTTGGCCTTGTCGATCTTGTTGACGAAGATGAAGCGCGGGATGTCCTGTTCGTCGAGGAAGTGCAGCAGCGGCGCCAGCATCAGCGCCCGGTCGCCGTCGGGCTCGCAGACGAGGACGGCCGCATCCGCCCCGATCAGGGCGTTCATGGTCTCCTGCATGAACTCGACCGAGCCCGGGCAGTCGAGGAAGGTGAAGGTGTCGTCCATGAAGCGGCAGGTGGCCGCGTTCACCTCGACGCTCATCTGCCGCTCGCGCGCCTCGGGCGAGGCGTCGCCGACCGTGTTCTTGTCGCCGGTCGCGCCCTTTCGCTGCGTCGCGCCGCAGATGTGCAGGATGCTCTCGAGCAACGTCGTCTTGCCGGAGAGGTAAGGTCCGACCAGCGCGATCGTGCGCGGGCCGGATGGCTTCTGCTTGGCCATGAAACTGCCCTGCCTGTCGTATCCGTCCCTGTCGGGGAAATGCTCCCATCAACGCGGGGGGACGGGCAAGCGGAATCGGGCTGCCGCCATTCCCGCGCCCGGGGCGGCCGTGCTATTCTTTGTAATGAAACCGGCCCGCACGAAGCCGGCCGTGTCACCAGGGGGGAACAAGTATGACCGCAGTGAGGACCGCGGCCACGATCGCGGCTGCCATTATCGTCGGCGTTTCCTTGGCCGTCGGCAACGCGGCCACGGCGGCCGAGAAGCCGGCCGGGCCGGCCAAGCTCGCCGCCATCCCGAAGAACAAGGACAACGACCTCAAGCTCTATCTGGCCGACGGCAAGATCCTGAAGGGCCCCGAGGCCATGGCCCGCATGCAGGGCGACGCCGAGGTCGTGCTCTGGCTCGCCGGCAACCAGTTCTTCGCCATGGACGACGTGGT
>CAYTWJ010000019.1:11837-18053 GCA_964442055.1 uncultured Rhodospirillaceae bacterium
CCGCCGGGCCTGCTGCTCGACGCGATCAAGGGCGGCGGCTGGAGCTACGAGGGCAAGGACTATCCCGGCCTGCCCGACGTCTATGCCTCGGTCAATCTCGGCCACCTCAAGCAGCTCAAGGCGGCCGGCCTGATGGACAGCTACGCGATCTACATGCACAACGAGCTGCAGGTCATGGTGGCCAAGGGCAACCCGAAGAAGATCGCCGGCATCAAGGACCTCGCGCGCGACGACGTGCGCAGCTCGAACCCCAATCCGGTCAACGAGGGCATCATGCAGTTCTACGCCCGCAAGGTGCTGGAGCGGCATGGCATCTGGGACAAGCTGGCGGCCGGCAAGGAATGCTTCTCCTGCCAGACCACGCCCAACCACTGGTTCACCTCGGTCCACCACCGCGAGACGCCGGATCGCATCCGCGCCGGCCAGTCCGACGCCGGCATCGTCTGGCGCACCGAGGTGCTCGAGGCGGTACGCGCCGGCGCCTCGGTCGAGGGCGTCGCGCTGCCGCCCGAGGACAGCCTGATCAGCGAGGTCTCCTACGCCATCGGCGCGATGACCAACAGCAAGCGGGCCGCGGCGGCGCAGAAATACCTCGCCTTCCTGGCCACGCCGGCGGCGAAGGCGGCCTACGAGAAATACGGCTTCGTCATCGGCACGGCGGAGGAGCTGAAGCTCCGCCCGATACAGTGAGCGACGGTCAGGCCGTCGTCGCCGGCCGCCCGCCGGCATAGGGCTTGAGCGCGGCGTAGATGGTGCGGTGGACCGGCGTGTCGACGCCGGCCGCCGCGCCGAGCCGGCTGAGCGCGCCGCAGAGCCCTTCGATCTCGATGCGGTTGCCGCGTTCGAGGTCGTGGGCAAGCGAGGCCTTCATGTCCGGCGCCAGCGTGCCGGCGAAGCGCAGCAGCCGCTCGACCAGGTCCGGCGCCAGCGCCACCCCCTGCGAAGCGGCGACCGCCACCACCTCGCGCATCGCCGCCTCGAGGAGCGCGCGCGTGTCGGAATCCGCCAGCACCGGCCCGATCGGCAGGCGGGTCACGCCGGTCACCGCGGCGAACGGCGCCAGGAAGACGAACTTCTCCCAGATCGCGCGCTCGATGTCGGGCCTGAGCGCGGCCTCGATGCCCGCCTTCTCGCAGGCGGCGAGGAAGGCCTGCAGGCGCGGCGAGGCGCGGCCGCCGAGCTCGCCGAAATCGAGCTTGGCCATGCGGTTGTGGTGGCGGACGATTCCGGGCGCCTCGATGGTCGCCGAGATGTAGGCGACGCCGCCGGCGACATGGCGCTCGCCGACGACGGCGGCCAGCCGCGTCTCGCTGTCGATGCCGTTCTGCAGCGAGATCACGGCGGTGTCGGGGCCGAGCAGCGGCTTGAGCCGCGCCGCCGCGCTGTCGGTGTCGTAGAGCTTGACGCAGAAGAGCACGATGTCGGCGGCGCCCAGCGCCGCCGGGTCGTCGCTCGCCGTCACCGGCTGCACGCGCACGTCGCCGAGCGGGCTGTGGACCATCAAACCGCGCTCGCGCATGGCGGCCAGATGCGCGCCGCGCGCGACGAAGGCCACCTCGCTGCCGCTCGCCGCCAGCCGGGCGCCGAAATAGCCGCCGACGCCGCCCGCCCCGAAGACAACGACGCGCATCGGCGGCCTCAGCGCAAGCCGGCGCAGAAGCGCTGGATGCGCGCGCAGGCCTCGCGCAGCGCTTCCGTGGAGGTGGCGTAGGAGATGCGGAAATGCGGCGACAGGCCGAAAGCCTCGCCGTGCACCACCGCGACGCCCTCTTCTTCGAGCAGCGCGCCGACGAAGTCGAGGTCGTTGGCGATCTTGCGCCCGCCCTTGCTGGTCTTGCCGATGGCGCCGGCGCAGGAGGGATAGACGTAGAACGCGCCCTCCGGCTTCGGGCAGTGGATGCCCTTGGCCTGGTTCAGCATGCCGACGACGAGGTCGCGGCGTTCCTTGAACCTGGCGTTGTGCCGGGCGATGAAGTCCTGGGGGCCGTTGAGCGCCTCGACCGCCGCCGCCTGGCTGATCGAGCAGGGGTTCGAGGTCGACTGCGATTGCAGCTTGCCGATCGCCCGGATCAGCTCCACCGGCCCGCCGGCATAGCCGATGCGCCAGCCGGTCATGCAATAGGCCTTGCTGACGCCGTTCATGGTGAGGGTGCGCTCGTAGAGCCGCGGCTCGACCTGCGCCGGCGTGGCGAAGACGAAATTGTCGTAGGTCAGGTGCTCGTACATGTCGTCGCTCAGCACCCAGACGTGCGGATGGCGCACCAGCACCTCGGTCAGGCGCTTGAGCTCGTCGGCGTCGTAGGCGGCACCGGTCGGGTTGGACGGCGAGTTGAAGATCAGCCACTTGGTCTTCGGCGTGATCGCCGCCTCGAGCGCCTCGGGCCGCATCTTGAAGCCGTCGGCGGCGGTGGTCGGCACGAAGACGGGCTCGCCGCCGGCGAACAGCACGATGTCGGGATAGCTGACCCAGTAGGGCGCGGGAATCACCACCTGGTCGCCCGGGTTGAGGGTGGCGAGCAGCGCGTTGAAGATCACCTGCTTGCCGCCCGAGCCGACGGTGACCTGCTCGGGCGTGTAGTCGAGCCCGTTCTCGCGCTTGAACTTGGCGGCGACCGCCTTCTTCAGCGCCGGGGTGCCGTCGACGGCGGTGTACTTGGTCTCGCCGCGGTCGATCGCCGCCTTGGCCGCCGCCTTGATGTTGTCGGGCGTGTCGAAGTCGGGCTCGCCGGCGCCGAGCCCGATGACGTCGCGCCCCGCCGCCTTCAGCTCGGCGGCCTTGGTGGTCACCGCGATGGTGGCGGACGGCTTGATGCGGCTCAAGGATTCGGCGAAGAACGACATGGCAGGATGCTTTCGGCCCGGCGAGATCAGTCGAAGGTCAGACGGGGCGCCAAGCTAACGCTGCGCGGCACCGCCGCGCAACGGACAAAAGGGGCGGGCGGTCATGCATTTCGATCCGCGCCCGCACCCGTCATATGTCATATAATTTCCCCATGCCTGGTCCCGGCCGATCCGCCGCGCGCCGGCGCGCGGCGGTGCCTGCCGGCGTCTGGGCGCTCGGCTTCGTCTCGCTGCTGATGGACGTCTCCTCGGAGATGATCCACAGCCTGCTGCCTATCTTCCTGGTGACCGTGCTCGGCGCCGGCGCCACCACGGTCGGCCTGATCGAGGGCGTCGCCGACGCCACCACCAGCCTGACCAAGGCCTTCTCCGGCCGCCTCTCGGACTATCTCGGCAAGCGCCGGACGCTGCTGCTCGCCGGCTACGGCCTGGCGGCGGCGTCCAAGCCGCTCTTCGCGCTCGCGCCCGACGCGGCCTTCGTGCTCGCCGCGCGCTTCGTCGACCGCGTCGGCAAGGGCATCCGCGGCGCGCCGCGCGACGCGCTGATCGCCGACATCACCGCCCGCGAGGACCACGGCGCGGCCTACGGCCTGCGCCAGGCGCTGGACACCGTCGGCGCCGTCGCCGGGCCGCTGATCGCGCTGGCCCTGATGGCGGCGAGCGGCGAGAACTTCCGCCTGGTCTTTTGGTGCGCGCTGGCGCCGGCGCTGCTCTCGGTGCTGGTCATCGTCGTCGCCGTGCGCGAGCCGCCGCGCAACGAGGAGCGGCCGAAGCAGATCCGCCTGCGCACCGACGAGCTGCGCGCCTTCGGCCCCGCCTATTGGCTGCTGATCGCGGTCGCGGTTCTGCTCGGGCTCTCGCGGGCGAGCGAGGGCTTCATCCTGCTGCGCGCCGAGTCGGCCGGCCTGTCCGCGACGCTGGTGCCGCTCACCCTGGTCGCGATCAGCGTCATCTTCATGCTGGCGGCCTATCCGGCCGGGCTGTTGTCCGACCGCTTCGGCCGCATCGGCCTGCTCGCGCTCGGCATCGGCACCCTGATCCTGTCGCAGTTGGCGCTGGCCGCGGCGAGCGCGATCGGCCTGGTCTTCCTCGGCGCCGCCTTGTGGGGCCTGCAGCTCGGCCTGACGCAGGGGCTGCTGGCGGCGCTGGTCGCCGACCAGGCGCCGGTGCGGCTGCGCGGCACCGCCTTCGGCCTCTTCCACCTCGCCAGCGGCGCCACCACCATCCCCGGCAACCTCGTCGCCGGCGTGGTCTGGGACGCGGCGGGCGCGCCGGCCGCCTTCCTGGTCGGCGCCGCCGGCGGCGCGCTCGCGCTCGGCACGCTCGGCTTGTGGCGGCGCGTCGTCAGTAGTTGAGCCGCGCGCTCCACTCGGCCGCCGCCTCGGCCAGGATCCATTCGCGGAAGGCGGCCAACTGTGGCCGGTCGCGGTTCGCCTCGGGATAGACGAGGTAATACGCCTCGCCTTCCCGCAGCGTCGCCGCGAACAGCCGCACCAGCCGCCCGGCGGCGAGCTCTCCTGCCACCAGCGAGCCGCGGCCGATGGCGACACCCATGCCGTCGACCGCCGCCTGCACCACCAGGCTGGCGTCGTTGAAGCTGGGGCCGCGCTCGGCGTCGACGCCCTCGACACCCGCCGCTTCCAGCCACAGCCGCCAGTCCTCGCGCATGCCGTCGTGCAGGAGCGTCTGGTGACGCAGGTCGGCCGGCTCGGCCAGCGGCAGGGGTCCGCGCAAGAGCTCGGGACTGCAAACCGGAAACATGTCCTCGGCGAACAGCCATTCCACGACCAGGCCGGGATAGGCGCCGCGGCCGAAGCGGATGGCCAGGTCGACGTCGTCGCGCGCGAAGTCGGCCAGGGCCTGCGTTGCCGACAGCCGCACGTCGATCGTCGGGTGCAGCGCGCGGAAGCGCTTGAGCCGCGGCATCAGCCAGCGCGTCGCGAAGGACGGCAGCACGCTGACGGTCAGCGGTGCGCCCCTGCCGCGCTTCCTGAGGCGCGCGGTCGCTTCGGCCAAGCGGTCGAAGCCCTCGCGCACGCCGCCGAGATAGGCCTGTCCGGCTTCGGTCAGGAATACCACCCGGTTGCCGCGGCGGAACAGCGGCAGGCCGAGCCGCTGCTCGAGCGCCTTGATCTGGTGGCTCACCGCCGCCGGGGTGACGTTGAGCTCGTCGGCGGCCTTGGCGAAGCTCAGATGGCGCGCCGCGGCCTCGAAGGCGCGGAGAGCGTTGAGCGGCCGCAGATCGCGGGCCATCGGCTTCGGGTTGGGATGAATATTTCTAAATCATAAGCGAAAAACCATCGTTTGCCGAGACGCATAACAGCTGCTTCTTTCGGTCCCCGAACGAGCGTGCATTGGAGGCCCCAAACATGAGAAAAATTGAGTCGATATTCCTTGTCAATGGCTGCGCCGCCAACCCGGCGGCCGGGAAAAGCGCAATCGCGCATGCTGTCACTCGCCTGCTTGCGGCGATCGTCGACGGGCAGCGCCGGGCGCGCGAGCGCGATGCATTGGCCGCGCTCGACGACCGGCTGCTCGCCGACATGGGCCTGAGCCGGCGGGTGGCGGAGGACGAAACCCGCAAGCCGTTCTGGCGCCCCTGAGAGACCGGGTCGCAAATATTCCACATTCCCGCCCTGCCGGCGCCGCGAGCGCCAGCCAGTCTCGGCACATCAGCCATCGGCTGCGAGCCGCGGCCGCAAACCGGGAGGGAACCATGCCGAGACGGATCGAGACCGCCTACCGCGCCGCCATCCGCGATCAGATTCTCGTTGCCGGCGCCGGGCTGCTGCTCGGCCTGCTGCTCTTCGTCTGGCCCGAGCTCGCGCGCATTCCCTGGTAGGCGGCTCCGTCCGCCTCTGGTCAGGAACGGCGGCCGGCGCCTATATAATCCGGCATGGCCGCGCTTCCCGATCCCGACCGTTTCGCCGACCAGTATCCGCTGTTCGTGCCGCACCGTCCGCCCCGCCCCGCCAAGGGCGAGGGCGGCAAGGCGTTCGGCCTGGTCTCCGACTTCGCGCCCGCCGGCGACCAGCCGCAGGCGATCGCCGAGCTCGGCGAGGGCGTCGCGCGCGGCGAGCGCGACCAGGTGCTGCTCGGCGTCACCGGCTCGGGCAAGACCTACACCATGGCGCAGGTCATCCGCGCGGCGGGCCGGCCGGCGCTGATCCTCGCCCCCAACAAGACGCTGGCGGCCCAGCTCTACGGCGAGATGAAGTCGTTCTTTCCCGACAACGCGGTCGAGTATTTCGTCTCCTACTACGACTATTACCAGCCCGAAGCCTACGTGCCGCGCACCGACACCTATATCGAGAAGGACGCCTCGATCAACGAGCAGATCGACCGCATGCGCCACGCGGCGACCCGCGCCCTGCT
>CAYTWJ010000020.1:0-17961 GCA_964442055.1 uncultured Rhodospirillaceae bacterium
CCCGGCGGCGAAGTCGCCGGGCCGGGTCAGCTCACCGACTTCGCCTCGGCGCTGGCCGCAAACCGGATGTCGCTCGAGGACGCGGCCAAGATCACCGGCCTCAAGGTCGACGACATCCGCAAGGCGGCGCACTGGATCGCCGAGCCGAAAGAAGGCGGCAAGCGCCGGCGGACCATGTTCGGCTACGAGAAGGGCATCATCTGGGGCAACGACAATTACCGGACCAATGGCGCCATCACCAACCTGGCGCTGGCCACCGGCAATGTCGGCCGCCCGGGCGGCGGCGTGGTCCGGCTCGGCGGCCACCAGGAGGGCTATGTCCGTCCGTCCGACGCCCATGTCGGCCGGCCAGCCGCCTATGTCGACAAGCTGCTGATCGAGGGCCGCGGCGGCGTCCACCACATCTGGGCCTGCGACCACTACAAGACCACGCTGAACGCGCACAAGTTCAAGCAGGTCTACAAGCGGCGCACCGACATGGTGAAGGACGCCATGAACACGGTGCCGTGGGGGGACCGCAAGGCCATGGTCGACGCGATCATGGTGGCGATTCGCCAAGGTGGCCTGTTTGCCGTCGACGTCGATGTCGTGCCCACCCAGATCGGGCAGGCCTGCCACGTCTGGCTGCCCGCGGCGATCTCGGGCGAGATGAACCTGACCTCGATGAACGGCGAGCGCCGCATGCGGCTCACCGAGCGCTACATGGATCCGCCCGGCAACGCCAAGCCCGACTGCCTGATCGCCGCCGGCCTGGCGCAGGCGATGGAGCGCGTGCTGCGCGAGCAGGGCAAGGCCAAGTACGCCGACCAGTTCAAGGGCTTCGACTGGAAGACCGAGGAGGACGCGTTCAACGACGGCTACCGCAAGCACGCCGGTGGCGGCGAGCACGTCACATACGAGCGTCTGCGTGCCATGGGCAACAACGGCTTCCAGGAGCCCGCCACCGGCTTCCAGGACGGCAAGATCGTCGGATCGAAGCGGCTCTATGCCGACGGCAAGTTCAGCACCAAGGACGGCAAGGCCCGCTTCCTGGCGGCGCCCTGGCGCGGGCTTCAGGCCGCCGGCAAGGAGGAGCAGAAGGCGAAGCACAAGTTCCTGATCAACAACGGGCGCACCAACATCGTCTGGCAGAACGCCTTCATGGACCAGTACAACGACTTCGTCATGGACCGGATGCCCTATCCCTTCATCGAGATGAACCCGGACGACATGAAGGAGCTGGCGCTGGCGGCCGGCGACCTGGTCGAGGTCTACAACGAATCAGGGTCGACCCAGGCGATGGTGCAGCCGACGCCCTCGGCCAGGCGCGGGCAGACGTTCATGCTGTTCGCCTATCCGACCGGCGTGCAGGGCAACGTCACCAACGCCGGGGTGAACGAGCTGATCCTGCCCAACTACAAGCAGACCTGGGCCAATATCCGCAAGATCGCCTCGGCCTCCGACACGACCAGGCGGCTGTCGTTCAAGTCGCCCGAATATCGCGCGGGCTAGGTGTTTCCTCCCGCATGACGGCGCGGGCCGGGCCGCCGGCCCGCGCCGGCTTTCTCGAGAGGACGCCAGATGGCAAGAGCCCGCCCCGCTTTGAGTGATGGTTCGCGCGCTGGCGTTCTGCCTGTTGCGGGGCCACGATTGCCAGCGCGGGCCGACGAGGCGGCGCCTGTGCTTCGGGCGATAGCGGCGCGCCGCTCGGTGTCGCCAAAGCGGCTGGGGCCTCCCGGCCCAAGCTGGGACCAGATCAGGGCCATGGTGGCCGCCGCAATCGCGGCGCCCGATCACGGCGGGCACCGGCCTTGGCGGTTCATCCATGTCGATGACGCAAGTCGCGGCCTGCTCGGCGATCTGTTCGCCGCCGGCGCCCGGATCCAAGACGGCGGCGCCGATCCGGGCGAGGTCGAGCGCCAGCGGCAGAAGGCCCTGGCGGCGCCGACACTGCTGGTCGCCTGCGCCCGGCTCGACCACGACGATCCGAAGGTGCCGGTCTCGGAGCAGCTGGTATCGGCCGGCGCGGGGGTCGGCTACCTGCTGCTGGCCGCGCACGCCATGGGTTACGGCGCCATGATCCTGAGCGGGCGCAAGACGCGCGACCCGACCGTGCGGGCCGGCCTCGGCCTGGCCGCGGACGAGGAGATCATCGGCTTCATCCACATCGGCACCGAATGCGAGGCGGCCGCACCGAAGCCCCGCCCCCCTGCCAACGAGTTCCTGCGGGGTTGGGACGGCGGAGGCGCCCGGCGCGACCAATCGCCTGCTGCAGAGGCGCCCGTTTCAATCCCTGTCGTCGGACACTCCTGAGCGCCGTCGGAGCGGCGTCACCTGCAAGCTTTCGCCGGTCCTCGTCTCGACCCATGGAGACGGTTCGATCCCGGTTCCTCTCCCTCCGCCAGCCTTCGCCAACGCCTCGGCTGGCTTACGCCGCAGGTGTAAGCCAGCAAGGAACAACGTGAAGGCTGCCCTCCCAAGCGTCAGCGACGGAGGGCCGACAAAGAAGACGCTCTGCCGTTTACTCCATTTCGGCGCTCTCTCGCCGCTTCGCGCGCGAGACGCGTTGCCTTCGCCTTTGCGATTTCATCGGCCGATCGGGCGGCATCGCCAAGTTCACAACCACTATGCCACGGACAACGGCCTGCCGGTTCTGCGATCGAAAGCACGGCCGGCAGCGGCCGCTCGAACGGTGCGACCAGCCGGCAGGCTTGGCGATGCTGTGCTAAGCTGCGCCGATGGCTGAGGGCGGGGAGGAACTCGAAGGCCGGGTGGCGCTGGTCACCGGCAGCGCGGCGAACATCGGCCGCGCCATCGCGCTCGCGCTGGCGACGGGCGGCGCCGACATCGTCGTTCATGCCCGCACCTCGCGCCAGCAGGCCGAGGAGACGGCGGCCGAGATCGAGCGGATGGGCCGCAACGCCTATCTCCATCTTGCCGACATCTCCGACCGCGACGCCGTCGGCGCGATGATCGAGGCCGCGGTGGCGCGTTTCGGCCGCCTCGATTTCCTGGTCAACAACGCCTCGATGCGCAAGCAGACCCCGCTCGGCGAGATCACCGTCGCCGAATGGCGCCAGGTGCTCGGCGCGACCCTCGACGGCGCCTTCTTCTGCGCCCAGGCCGCGGCGCCGCACCTGGCCCGCGCCGGCGGCGGCGCGATCGTCAATATCGGCGGCCTTGCCGCCCATGCCGGCGCGGCCGGCCGGGCGCACGCGGTGACGGCCAAGGCCGGCATCGTCGGCCTGACCAAGGCGCTGGCGGTCGAGCTGGCGCACCAGGGCACGACCGTCAACTGCGTCGCGCCCGGGATCATCGACACGGTGCGCGGCGCCTCGGCCGGTGCCGCCCCGATGCTGCCGGCCAATCTCGTCGAGCGGGCCGGCAAGCCCGCCGAGGTCGCCGCCATGGTCCGCTTCCTCTGCGGCCCGGCCGCCCGCTACATCACCGGGCAGACGATTCACGTCAATGGCGGCAGCTACCTGCCCTGAGGGGGCGGGGGCCCGAAATACGCGTTGTCGCCGGGCGGCGGCCTGCGCCAACATGCCGGCGGCCGCGACGGGGCCGCGACGGCGCGTCGGGCCGGTCGTTTGCCTCGGGGAGGGAAATCATGGACCGGAAAACGCTGTTCGAACGGGGCCTCGGCGTGCGCAAGGCGGTGCTCGGCGCCGACTATGTCGAGGCCGCGCTGAAGAACGCCGACGAGTTCTCGCAGCCGCTGCAGGAGCTGGTCACGGAATACTGCTGGGGCGCGGTGTGGACGCGCGAGGAGCTGCCGCGCAGGGTGCGCAGCATGCTCAACCTGGCGATGCTGACCGCCCTCAACCGGCCGCACGAGCTCGAGCTGCATCTGCGCGGCGCATTGCGCAACGGCTGCACGAAAGAGGAAATCCGCGAGGTTCTGCTGCAGACGGCGATCTATTGCGGCGTGCCGGCCGCGGTCGACGCCTTCCGCACCGCGCGCAAGGTCTTCGCCGAGGACGCCGCGAAGAAATAGCCGCGCGCCGACGGGGCGAAGCAGGGGGAAGCGGGCAAATGGGCAGGGATATCGGCTTCATCGGCCTGGGCAGGATGGGCCGGCCGATGGCCTCGCGTCTGATCGACGCCGGCCATCGCCTCACCGTCCACGACGTGCGCGCCGAGGCGCTGACGCCGCTGCTGGACAGGGGAGCGCGCGCCGCGCCGAGCCCGGCGGCGGTGGCCGACGCGGCCGAGCTGGTGATGGCGAGCCTGCCGACGCCCGAGATCGTGCGCGCCGTGGCGCTCGGCCCCGACGGGGTGGCCGCCGGCGGGCGCGTCAGGACCTTCCTCGACCTTTCCACCAGCGGGCCGCGCACCATCGCCGCGATCGCGGAAAGCCTGGCGGCGAAAGGCATCGCCACCGTCGATTGCCCGGTCAGCGGCGGCGTCGGCGGCGCCGAGCGGGGCACGCTCGCGGTGATGGTGGCGGCGCCGCGGCCGCTGTTCGAGGAAGTGGCGGAACTGCTGGCGGCGATCGGCAAGGTGTTCCATGTCGGCGACAGACCGGGCATGGGCCAGACCATGAAGCTCGCCAACAACCTGCTCTCGGCGGCGGCGATGGCGGTCACGTCCGAGGCGATGGTCATGGGGGTCAAGGCCGGGCTCGATCCGCAGGTGATGCTCGACGTCATCAACGCCGGCAGCGGCCGCAACACCGCGACCCAGGACAAGTTCCCGCGTGCCATCCTCACGCGCGGCTTCGACCACGGCTTCACCACCGGCCTGATGTACAAGGACGTCAGGCTCTGCCTCGACGAGGCGGAGAACCTTCAGGTGCCGATGTGGGTGGCCTCGGCGGTGCGCCAGCTCTGGTTCCTGGCGCAGAGCCAGATCGGAGCGGAAAAGGACTTCACCACCATCGTCCAGTGCGTCGAGAACTGGGCAGGGGTCGAGGTCCGTAAGCGCTAACGCGCGGCTCGGCGCCGCGCGTTAGCGCTGCTGATCAGCCGGCAAACTCGGCACGGATCGCGGCGCTGTGCTCGCCGAGCGCCGGCACTGGCCCGGCATGCGGCGTCTCGCCGGCGAAGGCCGCGCCGGGATAGGGCATCTCCACGGGGCCGTTGGGCGTTTCGACGCGCATCAGCCTGAGCTGCGGATGGTGCAAGAGGTCCGCCACCGAATTGATCGCGCCATAGGCGATGCGCGCCGCATCGAGACGCCCGGCAAGCTCGGCCCGGCCGAAGGCGGCGAAGCAGCCGGCGATGATGCGGTCGAGGGCTTCGCGGTTGGCGACGCGGCGCGGATTGTCGGCGAACCGCGCGTCATCGGCGAGATCGGGAACGGCAAGCACCTCGGCGCAGAAGGCGCGCCATTCGCGCTCGTTCTGGATGGATATGACCACCGCGCCGTCGCGGCAGGCATAGGCGCCGTAGGGGGCGATCGAATAGTGGTGCAGGCCGCTGCGCCGCATTTCGCGGCCCGAGCCCGTATATTGCAGCAGCGGCACGCTCATCCAGTCGGCCATGGCGCCGAACAGCGACACCTTCACCCCTTCGCCGCGTCCCGTGCGCGCGCGCTGCAGCAGCGCCTGCTGGATGCCGATCAGCGCATACATGCCGGCGCCGACGTCGCATACCGACACGCCGACGCGCCCCGGCAAGTCGGGCGAACCGGTGATCGAGGCGAGGCCCGACTCCGCCTGCACCAGCATGTCGTAGGCCTTGCGCTCCCGATAGGGACCGTCCTCGCCGTAACCGGTGATGTCACAGGTGATCAGGCGGGGGTGGCGGGCGCGCAGCTCGGCCGAGCCGAAGCCCGCGCGCTCGGCGGCGCCGGGGCCGAGGTTCTGCACGAAGATGTCGGCCCGCGCCAGCATGCGCCGCAGCAGGGCCGCGTCGTCGGGTCGGGTGAAATCGAGCGTGATCGATTCCTTGCCGCGGTTGAGCCAGACGAAGTAGGCGCTCTGGCCGCGCACGTCGCAATCGTAGTCGCGCGCGAAGTCGCCGACCGCGCGCTCGATCTTGATGACGCGCGCGCCGGCGTCGGCCAGACGCGCCGAGCAATAGGGCGCGGCGACGGCCTGTTCCAGCGCCACCACCAGGAGCCCCTCGAGCGGGCCGGGCATCAGCGGCGGCGCCGTGTGCCGGCCGGTCGCCGGCTGCGACCGGCGGGGCCGATCGTCGCCCAGGATGGGGGAGCGGAACCCAGCGGCATGAAACGCCTCGTAATGGTCAGGATCGGAAGGTGCCGGGCGGCAAGTCTACCGTTCGGCTGCCCGGCCGCGCCACCGCTTATGGCCGCTTGCTGGGCAAGGGCGGTAGGCTCCAAGCCGGTACCGGCGGTCAGGCGGGCAGGCGCGCCTTGATCACGGCAAGGTCGTTCCAGACCATCTGGTCGACGAGCTTCCCGCCCCTGACGGTGAAACGGTCGATGAAGCGGATGCCGTCGAAGGGCCGCCCGTCCGGCCATTCGCCGTGTAGCGTGCCGAAGCAATAGACGGTGGCGGCCTCCATGCCCGGCACGGTGTCGAAGCGCTCGTAGGCCTTGGCGACGCGGCGGTAGCGCGGCCACGAGAACTCGACCAGCTCCTCGGGCGTGCGCATCCGCTTGCCGCCGGGGAAGGTCATCACGAAGCCATCGGCCAGGTATGCCTTCGCGGCGGCGAGATCGCGCCGCTCCATCGCCGCCAGATAGTCGCGCGCGACCTGCTCCGGCGTCGGCGGCACCGGCTTGGGCTGGCGCGGCAGGTTGCCCCGGCGGTAGCTGCCGGGCTTGACCTCCTCGATCGCGGCGATGATGCCATCGGGCGGCGCGTCGAGCACGGTGCGCGCGACCGCGCTGAGCCCGGCCAAAAGGCGGCCGCGCGTTTCCTCGTCGTAGCCCTCGATCAGCGTGATCCGGATCATCGGCATGGTTGGTTCACTCCCCGCTTGCCGCCAGGCGCGCCGCGCCGGCGCCGGCCTTGGCACCGAAAACGACCGCCGACAGAAGACCGTTGCCCGACAGATAGCCGTCGCGCCCCGAGCCGGAAATACCGCAGGCGGCGCCGCCGCCCGCGAACAGGTTGGGCAGCGGCGTCCCGTCCGGCCGCAGCACGCGCGCGCCAGCATCGACCACTAGGCCGCCCTGGGTATGGAAAAGGGCGCCGGTCACCTTGACGGCATGGTAGGGCGGGGCGAAGGCCGGCTTGGCGGCAAAGTCGCGCCCCAGCGGATCGCGCTCCGTGCCGGCGGCGAACCGCGCCACTTGCGCGAGCGTCGCCGCCAGCGTCTCGGCCGGCAGGCCGCAGACCCGGGCGAGCTCGTCCGCGTTCGCCGCGTGCCGGACCGCGCCAGCGGCGAGCGCGTCGTGGTAATCATCGAATTGCAGCCCGAGCTTGTGCAGCCGTTCGTCGTAGACGTTCCAGGCGAAGCCGCCGGGCTGGGCGAGCACCTTGACCGCCTGTTCGGAGTAGCCGGCGTGCTCGTTGGAGAAGCGGCGCCCCTCGGCGTTGATCTGGATGCCGCCCTCCATCATCAGCGCCCAGGTGATGAGCACCGCGTGGGGTGTCGCCAGCGAGCCGTGCCCCTGGTAGGCGCCGAGATGGCGCGTCGCCGCCCCCAGCGCCTCGCCCCAGATCAGCGCGTCGCCGCGATTGCCGGCGTGGCCGTGGAACTGCGCCGTGGCCATTTCCGGGATGTGGCGGCGCACGAGCTCGGGGTTGCCGCCGAAGCCCGAGCAGGCCAGCACCAGCGCGGCGCAGCCGATCTTTTCGACGGAGCCGTCGGGCCGATCCAGCCGCACGCCGCGCACCCGGCCGTCCGGCTCGGCATAAAGCAGGGTGACGCGGGCGTCGGTGACGATGTCGGCGCCGGTGGCCTGCGCGGCGGCCAGCAGGCTGGCGACGAGGTCGGCGCCGCTGCGCGAGGGCGGCGCGTGCATGCGCGGCCGACTGTGGCCGGGATAGAGGAAGCCCTCGACCAGCCGCAGGTCGACGTGGTGGCGGTCGACGAGCCAGTCGATCATCGGCCCCGAATCGGCACAGATCGCCGCGACCAGTGCCGGATCGTTCTCGCCATGCGCCTTGCGCTGGATGTCGGCGGCCATCAGCGCCGGGCTGTCCTCGACGCCGCGCGCGGCCTGCAGCCGCGTGCCGGCGGCCGGGATCATGCCTGACGACATGGCGGTCGAGCCGCTCGGCGAGGGATCGCGCTCGAGCACGACGACCTCGGCCCCGGCATCGCGGGCGGCCAGCGCGGCGCTGAGCCCGCAGGCGCCGGCGCCAATCACGAGGACCGGAGCTGACAGCGCGAACTCGATGCCGCCGGCGGGGACGACGGGGGTGGTCATGGCTTGCCTTCGAAACGCGACGGATCGTAGGTGCGCCCAAGCTCGAGCAGCTCGGGCGTGCCGATCACGGCGTTGAGCGCGGCGAAGTCCAGCATCCGGTCGCGGAAGGGCGCCGTGCCGCCGTGCGCCTTGAGCGAGGCGAAATAGTCGATCATGCAGCGGGCGATGGCGCGCGTCAGCCCGCCGGGGAAAATCGCCAGCCGGTAGCCGATCGCCTGCAGCTCGACGGCGGACAGCAGCGGCGTCTTGCCGCCCTCGACCATGTTGGCGAGCAGCGGCAGGCGGCTGCCGAAGCGGCCGGTGATCGCGCGCATCTCCTCCTGGCTGCGCGGCGCCTCGACGAACAGCACGTCGCAGCCGGCTTCGACGTAGCGCTCGGCGCGCTCCAGCGCTGGCGCGAAGCCCTCGACGGCGATGGCGTCGGTGCGCGCGACGATCAGGGTGCCGTCGTCCTGGCGGCTGTCGAGCGCCGCCTTGATCTTGCCGACCATCTCGGCGGCGGGCACCAGCACCTTGCCTTCGAGATGGCCGCAGCGCTTCGGCGTCGCCTGGTCCTCGAGCTGGATGGCGTTGGCGCCGCGCCGCTCGAAGACGCGCACGGTGCGCACGACGTTGAGCGCGTTGCCGAAGCCGGTGTCGGCGTCGACGATGATCGGGGTCTCGACGCGCTCGCGGATCGCGCCCAGCGTGTCGGCGACCTCGCTCATGGCGACGAGGCCGACGTCGGAGCGGCCGAAGCGGTTGTAGGCGATGCTGGCGCCGGACAGGTAGAGGGCGCCGAGGCCGGCCTGCGTGGCGGTGAGCGCGCTCAGGCCGTCGAAGACGCCGGGGGCAACGACGATCTCGCCGCCGCCAAAGAGTTCGCGCAAGGTCTTCATCGGCGTACCCCCGTCATCACACGGCCAGCAGGCCGGCGAGCGCCGCGACATCCGGCGCCGTATCAATGGAAAGCGCGGCGGCCAACACTGTCTCGGCGTGTCCCGCGCCCCAGACCGGCGTGGCGAGCTCGCGGAACTTGGCGTGGATCTCGTCGGTCGCGTAAGGATCTTCGGTGTCTCCGCGGTTGGTCAGGCTCTCGGCCTCGAGGCGCCGCCCGTCCTTCAGGGAGACGCGCAGGCGCGCCGGACGCAGGCCCGGCAGCATCGCGGTCAGCGCCGGGTCCTCGCGCACGCTCACGCGGCGGGCAAGGTCGCGGGTGACGGCGTCGGCGCGCGCGGCGTCGCGGAACGCCTCGACGCTGGCCGCGCCGTTGACCACGAAGGTCGCCAGCGAGAAGGGCAGCGAGAACTTGGCGGCGAGCATGTTGCGCGGCTCCTGGCCGGCGAGCTGCGCCGCCCAGACGTAGGTGTCCACCTCGATACGCTCGATCGCTGCCGGGTCGAGGCGCCCGCCGGGCTGGGCCGCGACGACGCGCGACAGGGCATCGAGGGCGCCGTGGTTGTAGCGACAGCAGGCATGGCGCTTGAAGTAGTTGCGCGCGATTTCCCAGCGTGCGCCGAGCCCGGCCACCATCTCCTCGGGCCGGAAGTCCTCGGCGGTCACCGTGCCGTAGACGGTGCCGACGCCGTCGCGTTCGCCGCAGAAGCCGGCGGCGACGAGCTCATGGGCGAGCAGGCCGAGTTGGTTCGAAATCCCGGCGAAGGTATTGCGCACCGTGCCGCCCTCGAGCATGGTGCGCCGGCTGGTGGCGAGGCCGTGCGTCGAGACGACGTTGATGGTCTCGGCGATCGCCGCCGCGTCGGCGCCGTGCAGCCTGGCGACCGCCACGGCCGCGCCGATCGTGCCCCAGGTGCCGTGCGGGTGCATGGTGACGCGCAGCTTGGAGGCGATGCCGACGCGCGCGCCGACCTCGTAGCCGAGGGCGATCGCCAGCGCGAGCTCGGCGCCGCTGGCGCCGGTCCGCTCGGCGGCGATCAGCGCCGCGGGAACGACGTGGATGCCGGGATGGCCGCGGCAGAACTGGTTGCCCTCGTCGAGCTCGAGCATGGTGCCGGCGGTGCCGTTGAGCAGCGCCGCGGTCAGCGCCGGCGCGCGGCGGCGGGCGCCGATCACCGGATGGCCCTCAGGTCGGCCGGCGAGGCGAATGAGCCGGTCGGTCAGCGCCGTCATCTCGGGTTCCTGGGCGCCGGCGGCGATCGCCCCGAGCGAATCGGCGAGGACCAGCGCCGTGCGCTCGACGACCGTGCGCGGCAGATCGCGCGGGCGGCTATCGGCGACGAAGCGGGCGAGTTCGGCAAGCCAGGCGGGCGGGGCGGGATCGACCTCGGCGGCGGGGGCGACACGCAGGTTCATGGCTCACATCCCCAAATAGGCCTTGCGCAGGGCGGGGTCGGCGCGCAGCGCCGCCGTCGGGCCGGCGGTGACGATGGCGCCGTTCTCGATGACATAGGCGCGGTCGGCGATCTCGAGCGACTGCACGACGTTCTGCTCGACCAGCAGGATGGCCAGCCCCTCGTCGTTGAGCCGCCGGATCAGCGCGAACATTTCCTCGACCAGCAGCGGCGACAGGCCGAGCGAGGGCTCGTCGAGGATCAGCAGCTCAGGCTCGGCCATCAGGCCGCGCCCGATCGCCAGCATCTGCTGCTCGCCGCCCGACAACGTGCCGGCGCGCTGGGTCTCGCGCTCGCGCAGGCGCGGGAAGACACCGTACACCCGATCGAGGTTGGCGGCGCGCCGAGTGCGGCCGCGGCGATAGCTGCCGAGCTCGAGGTTCTCGCGCACGGTCAGGTTGGGAAAGACGCGCCGGCCCTCGGGCACCTGGATCAGCCCGGCGGCGACGATGCGGTCGGAAGCGGCGCCGGCGATCTCGGCATCCTGGAAGCGCACGCTGCCGCCGAAGGGCCGGTAGAGGCCGCAAAGATTGTTGTTGAGCGTGCTCTTGCCGGCACCGTTGGCGCCGAGGAGCGCGACGATCTCGCCGGCCGCGACCGCGAGATCGACGCCGCGCAGCACCTCGACCTCGCCGTAGCCGGCGCGCAGTCCGCCGACCTCAAGCATGGGAGCCCGCCGTCGCTTCGCCGGCCAGGCGCGCGGCGGCGCCATGGCCGAGATAGGCCTCGATCACGCGCGGATCGGCGGCAATCGCCGCCGGCGGTCCGGCGGCGATCAAGGCGCCGTTGTTCAGCACCCAGGCCTGTTCGGACAGGTTCATCACCGCCCGCATGACGTGCTCGATCAGCAGGATGGTGACGCCGGAATCGCGGATGCCGCGAATGATCGGGATGATCTCGTCGATCTCGGCCGGGTTGAGGCCGGCCATCACCTCGTCGAGCAACAGCAGCCTGGGGTCGGTTGCCAGCGCCTTGGCGAGCTCGAGCCGCTTGCGCCCGGCGATGGTCAGCGCGGCGGCCGCCTTGTCGCGCTGGGCGCCGAGCCCGACGCGCTCGGCGACCGCATCGGCATGGGCGAGGGCGTCGCGGCGTCGCCGCCGGTGCAGGTGGGCGCCGACGGCGATGTTTTCGCGCACGCTCAGGCCGGCGAAGGGCTGGACGATCTGGAACGTGCGGGCAATGCCGAGCGCGCAGATGCGTTCCGGCGCCAGGCCGATGATCGACCGGCCCGTGAAGCGGATGTCGCCCTCGTCGGGGGCGAGGAAGCCCGACACCATCGCGAAGAGGGTGGTCTTGCCGGCGCCGTTGGGGCCGATCAGGGCGCCGATCGCGCCGGCGGCGAGCGAGAGCGAAACGTCGTCGGTGGCCACCACGCCGCCAAAGCGCTTGGAAAGCCGGGCCACCTCAAGCACGGGGGGATCCGCCCAGCAGCCGGCGCACGGTCACCCCGCCGAGGCCGAACAGGCCGTTCGGCATCGCCAGCACCATCAGCACCAGCAGGATGCCGTAGAGAACGAGATTGAGGCCCGGCGCCTCGCCGAAGCCGAGGCGGCCGATCTCGGCGATGGCGTGCAGGGCGAAGGAGCCCAGCACGGGGCCGAATATCGTGCCCATGCCGCCGATGATCGGCACCAGCAGCGCCTCAACCGACATCGCCGGGCCGAAGGCGATGTTCGAATCGATGAACAGGAACATCTGCACGTAGACCGCGCCGGCGCTGCCGGCGAGCGCGCCCGAGAGGGCGATCGCGGCGAGCTTGGCGCGGAAGGCGTCGACGCCGAGGGCCCGCGCCGCATCCTCGTTCTCGCGCACCGCCACCAGCTGGGCGCCGAAGCGCGAATGCTCGATCCACCAGCTCAGCGCCAGCCCGCCGCCGACCAGCGCCAGCAGCAGCCAGAAGAAGCCCGCCTTGCCCGGGAACTGCATGCTGACAAAGCCCGGGTCGAGCGTCATCAGGCGGCCGAAGCCCTTGCCGGTGATCGGCAGCGAGCTGGCGAAGATGCGGAAGACCTCGGCGAAAGCCAGCGTCACCAGGGCGAAATAGCTGCCGCGCAGCCCGTAGCGGAACACCAGGAAGCCGACCGCCGTGCCGATCGTGCCGCCGGCCGCGGCGGCAAGCCCGAATCCCGCCCAGGCATTGACGCCGAAGTCGCCCTGCAGGATCGCCGTGCAATAGGCGCCGGTGCCGAAGAAGAGCGCGTGGCCGAACGAGAATTGCCCGCCATAGCCGCCGAGCAGGTTCCAGGCCTGGCCGAGATAGGCGTAGAACAGCGCCAGCGTCGCCCAGGTCAGCCAGAATTCCGACGGCACCAGCAGCGGCAGCGGCGCCAGCGCGACGAGAAACAAGACGATGCCGAGGCCGCCGCGCACGCTTCAGGCCCTGTGACCGAGCAATCCCGTCGGGCGGAACAGCAGGATGGCGATGAAAATCACGAAGATCCCGAGCTGGCCCAGGCTCTCGCCGAGGAACAGGCCGCCGAGGCTCTCGGTGACGCCGATGATCAGGCCGCCGAGAAGCGCGCCGGGGAAGCTGCCCATGCCGCCCAGCACCACGACGGTGAAGGCGACGAGGACGAAGCCCTGCCCGACATGCGGGCTGACGTAATAGCCGGGCAGCAGCAAACAGGCGGCGGCGCCGAGGCAGGCGCAGCCGATGCCGAAGCTCATGGCGAAGATGTGGTCGACGTTGATGCCGACCAGGCGCGCCCCCTGCCGCTCCTTGGCCAGCGCGCGGATGGCGCGGCCGAGATCAGTGCGCTCGATCAAGAGCCAGAGCAGCGCGGCGACCACCAGGGCACCGACGAAAGCCACCGCCTTGGGAACCGGGATGAAGGCGACGCCGAGATCGACCACCTCGAAGGAATAGGGCGTGTCGATGGTGTAGGAATCGGAACGGAAGAGGTAGAGGGCGAGGTTCTCGATGATCACCGAGATGCCGAGCGTGACCAGGAGGATGTTCTCGTCCTTGCCGTGGCTGGCGTGGCCGATGACGAAACGCTGCAGGAGATAGCCGACGAGAAACAGCGCCGGCACGACGACCGGAAAGGCGAGGTAGGGGTCGACGCCGGCGAGCGTGTGCAGGAAGAAGACGCCGTACAGCGCCACCATCAGGAGGCTGCCGTGCGCGAAGTTGATGATGTGCAGGACACCGTAGATCAGCGTCAGCCCGAGCGCGATCAGGGCGTAGATCGCGCCGACCGTGAGGCCGTTCAGGACGGCGGGCAAGGCGATGTCGAGCTCGACCATGGCGAACGTCCGAAGAGGCGTGGGGCCGGCCCCGAGGGGACCCTGGGGCGGCCCCCCACCCCCGGGCGGATCGATCAGCCCCCCCGCGCCGGGGACACCGGCTTGGCGTTGGCAAACGCCTTGGGCAGGATGACCTTGATGTCGTTGTTGAGGATCTGGGTGGTCACCGGCGTCGAGCCCTGGTTCTGGCCGTTGACGAAGCGGGTCGGCCCGTAGGGCATGAAGTGGTTGGCGAAACCCGAGGCCGCCAGGGCCTGGGTGATCGCGGCGCGGTCGGTCGATGCGGCGCGTTCGATCGCGTCGGCGAGCAGCCGCACGCATTCGTGGTTCAGCGCCACCTCGTAGGAGAAGAAATTGCCCTGCGCCTCGACCTTCTTCTTCAGCTCCAGCGCGACCGGGTTGCGCGGGTCGAAGAAATGGTTGCAGTCCATGATGTAGGCCGCGGCGTCCGGATGTTCCTTGACGAAGCGGTACTGCGAGGCGCCGCCGCCGAGCACGGCATAGATGCCCTTCGGGCGGACCCGCTGCTGGCGCAGCGTGCGGGCCAGCAGCACGAACTCGTCATAGTAGTTCGACGGGATCAGCAGGTCGGGATTGCGGGCCTTGATCTTGAGCACGACGTTGTTGAAGTCGCGGGTCGGCGTCGCGTGGGCCACCGTTTCGAGGATCTCGAACCCTACCTTGGGCAGCCGCTCGTTCAGCGTCTTCGCCATGCTGGCACCGAAAGCGCCGTCCTCGTGCACCAGCATCACCGTCTTGACCGGCTTGCCGGCCTCGTTGTTCAGCGTCACCAGGTTCTCGATCGCGGTGTCGACGATCTTGCCGAGGCCGGGGCCGAAGCGGAAGGTGTTGGTCAGGCCGCGGGTGACCACCTGGTCGATCACCCCCACGTCGACGACGTGCGGAATGCCGTGCTTCGCCGCCGCCTGGGTGGTGGCGAGGGCGATGCCCGAGGCGAAGGGGCCGACGATCGCCGACACGCCCGCCTCGTTCAGCTTCTCGACCTCGGCGACGCCGACATCGGCCTTGGACTGCGCGTCGGCGTAGATCGGTTCGATCTTGGCGCGGCCGAGCGAGGCGATGCCGCCGCTGGCGTTGATCTGCTCGACGGCGAGGCGCGCGCCCAGCCGGCACTGCTGCCCGGCGGCGGCCAGCGGCCCGGTCACCGGATGCAGGATGCCGATCTTGATCGGCGCGCGCTGGGCGCGGACGATGGCCGGAAAGCCGGCCACGCCGGCGGCGACGGCGCTGCCGGCCAAGAAACGACGGCGAGAAACGCGGAACGGCGACTTCGGGCTGCTCATGGTGTCTTCTCCCTGCGGTTGGATGGTGGCGCGTGGGTGCTCCGGCGCGCGGCCGGGGCCACTTTCGCCGACCACGTGTTGCGCTCCTCGCCCCGGACGCGGTCGAGGCTCATGCGGAACCGGTAGCGGTCGGGCCGATAAAGCCCGACGATGTATTCGACCGGGCGGTCGGCGAGGTCGTGCACGACGCGGCTGATGCGCAGCAACGGCGCGCCGATCTCGGTGTGCAAGAGCGGTGCGACCGTCGCGCCGGCGAGCGTGGCCGAGATCGTCTGCTCGGCGCCGCCGATCACCACGCCGGAGCGCTCGAGCAGCGCCAGCAGCGGCTCGCGCGCCAGGTCCTTGCGGCCGAACTTGCGGCCGATCGCCGCCGGGACATAGGTCGTCAGGTGCGAGAACGGCCCGTCGGCGAGCGAACGAACGCGCAGCGCGCGCTGGACCTCGCTTCCGGGGGCGAGCCGCAGCGCGGCGGCGACATGGGGCGACGCCGGTTCGTAGCCGAACTCGATCAGCTCGACGCGCGTCTTCAGGCCCATCGCCATCAGGTTTTCGATCAGGCCCTCGACGCCGCCGCGTACCGGCGGCGTGACCTCGCGCCGCGCGACCCGGGTGCCGCGGCCGCGACCGCGGGTGACCAGCCCTTCCGCGGCGAGCTCGGCCAGCGCCCGCCGCGCGGTGATGCGCGAGACGGCGAACTGCCGCGCCAGGTCCTCTTCGCCCGGCACCAGCGCGCCTTCGGCCAGGGCGCCATCGAGGATCTGGCCACGGATTATCAAGTAGATCTGGTGGTAGAGCGGCGTCGGCAGGCGCTTGTCGACCGGCCGGGCGCGCTCGGAACGCGGGCTCATCGGGCTACGGCCGGTCGTCGGCGCATCTCATATTGTTATACTAATAGAACATTCGGGGTCGGCGTCAATCGACCTTTTGCGGCCGGCGCCGGCGCTGGTCCGCCGGCGCGGAATAGGTGCTAGTATGGCAGCGCCTGCCGGCACGGCGTGGCGGTCGTCACGGCTGCCGAAGGGGGACGTGGCCGATGGAGCGTGGGTTTTCCTTCGAGCAGATCCTGGCGGAGATCTCCGACGCCGTCATCGTCACCCGCGCCGAGCCGATCGATCCGCCCGGCCCGGTGATCGAATATGTCAACGCCGCCTTCACGCGCCTGACCGGCTACACCGCCGAGGAGGCGATCGGCAATTCGCCGCGCTTCCTGCAAGGGCCGGACACCAGTGACGACGCCCGGCTCAAGATCCGCCGGGCGCTCGAGCGCCAGGAGCCGGTCCGCACGAGCATCGTCAATTACGCGAAGAACGGGCGCCGCTACTGGCTCGACATCAGCATCGTGCCGCTGCGCGACGCCGCGGGGCGGGTCACCCATTTCGCCGCCATCGAGCGCGATCTGTCGTCCGAGCGCGAGACCGCCGAGCGCCTCTACCGCCTGGCGACGACCGACGAGCTGACCGGCCTCTACAACCGCCGGCATTTCATGGAACTGCTCGGCGATGCGCTGCGCCGGGCACAGCGCTACCGCCATCCGCTGTCGCTGGTGATGCTCGATATCGATCATTTCAAGAACGTCAACGACGCCTACGGCCATGCCGCCGGCGATGCGGTGCTGCGCGACATCGCCGCCGGCCTGCGGGGCGCGATCCGCGGCACCGACATTCTGGGCCGCCTCGGCGGCGAGGAGTTCGCCGTGGCTCTGCCCGACAGCGATCTCGCCGCCGCCCGCATCCTGGCCGAGCGCCTGCGCGAGACGGTCAGGGAATCGCCCTTCCCGGTCGGAGCGGCGATGGTCCGCGTGACGGTGAGCATCGGCGGCACCTGCCTGCGGGCGACGCACGACACGGTCGACGATCTGCTGCAACGGGCTGACGAGGCGCTCTACCGGGCGAAAACCGCCGGGCGCGACCGCGTCGTCTGGGAGGGGGAGGCGACCGTAACCTAGACCGGATGACGCTCGATGAATTCGAGCAGAACGCGGCGGATCAGCCGGTCCTGGGACAACTCGTCCCGAATCCGGTCCCCGTCGGTCAGCAGGTTGCGGAAGCCCTCGAGCTTGATCGGGTGCGGCGAATGGCTGTAGCCCATCGACCAGTCGGGAAAGTCGCGCCGCTCGTCCTCGAAGGTCAACAGCATCTGGACGTTGCGGTGACGGCTGTCGCGCTTGATCGACGCGAAGATGCGCTCGACGGCCTGGCGCGATCCCTCCAGCGCCTGCATGAAGTTGCCGCCACAATAGACGAGCATGCCGGTTATGCCCTCGCGCCGGTTCCTCTCGCGCGCCTCGACGAGCAGGTTCTCGAGCGCGCCGTCGTCCATCGGGCGCGCGGCTGTGCTGACATAGACGAGGTGGAATATCCTGCCGGCCGGCTGCGCCTCAGGCGTCATGGCGAATCCGGTTCCCGCGACGGCATAAGCCCTTATATCCTCTTTGCGCCCGGCCATGCCATGGTTGATTGCGCGAGCAGGGCCCGGCTCTTCGAAGCGCGCCGCCCGCCCGCGCCTCAAGAGGCGGCGGCGGCCTTGTCCTCCTCGGACCAGCCGCAGGCGACCAGGGCGGCGCGCATATGGGCCGGCGGCGGGGCGACGACCGAGATCGGCGGTCGGTTGGGATAGAGCGGGATCAGCAGCGCGCGCGCATGCAGGTGCAGCGGGCGTTCGGCGTGCGCGGGATCGGCTCCGGCATAGGTGCGGTCGCCCAGCACCGGGCAGCCCAGCGCGGCGCAGTGGACGCGGATCTGGTGGGTGCGGCCGGTCCGCGGGCGCAGCTCCAGCCAGACCAGGTCGCCAGCGCGGCCGAGTATCCGGTAGTC
>CAYTWJ010000021.1:0-16788 GCA_964442055.1 uncultured Rhodospirillaceae bacterium
GTCAGCCTCAGACAGGCGCGATATTGCGCATCGTCGCTGAGCGGCGGCTTCTCGGCGGCCGCGAGCGGCGTGGCGACGAGCCACGCCAGCGTGAGGGCGCGCAGGTATGCTTGAGCGCGGGGGAGCATCGGGGCTACATTCGCGGCCCCTCGGCCCGATTGCAAGCCCGGTCGCCTGGCGCACCGGCGGCGTCCCGATGAGCAGCAGCGACCGGCGTCTTTTCTGCTTCGGCTTCGGTTACAGCGCCGCCGCGCTCGCGGCGCGCCTGGTCGCGCGCGGCTGGCACATCGCCGGCACCTGCCGCAGCGAGGAGAAGCGCGGCCGCCTCGCCGCGCAGGGAATCGAGGCGTTCCTCTTCGATCGCGGCCGTCCACTGGCCGACGCCGGTGCGGCGCTCGCCGGGGCGAGCCACATCCTCGTCTCGGTGCCGCCGGATGAACGGGGCGATCCGGCTCTTGATGCCCACGGCGCCGAGATCGGCCGCGTCCGCGACCTGGCCTGGCTCGGCTACCTATCGACCACCGGCGTCTATGGCGATCGCGGCGGCGACTGGGTCGACGAGACGACACCGCCGGCGCCAACGACCGCGCGCGGCCGCCGCCGCGCCGCCACCGAGGCGGCGTGGCTCGCCTTGTGGCGCGCGCGTCAGGTGCCGGTGCACGTCTTCCGCCTGGCCGGGATCTACGGGCCTGGGCGCAACCCGATCGAGAACCTGCGCGCCGGCACGGCGCAGCGCATCGACAAGCCCGGGCAGGTGTTCTCGCGCATTCATGTCGACGACATTGCAACGGTGCTCGAGGCGTCGATCGCGCGGCCCAACCCGGGCGCGATCTACAATGTCGCCGACGACGAGCCGGCGCCGCCGGCCGAGGTCGTGGCCTACGCCGCCGGCCTGATCGGCATCGAGCCGGCGCCGCTGGTGCCCTTCGAGCAGGCCGTGCTTTCGCCGATGGCGCGCAGCTTCTATGCTGAATCGAAGCGCGTGCGCAACGACCGCATCAAGCGCGAGCTCGGCGTCAGTCTGCGCTATCCGAGCTATCGCGAGGGCCTGGCGGCGCTCGCCGCGGGCGTTTCGTAGCGGCCGCGTGCCGGCCAAAGTCGCGTCAGCCGCCGACCTGCCGGCACAGCGCCTCGACCACCGCGGTCAGTCGCTCGACGTCCGCTGGCTCCGACAGCCGATGATCGCCGTTCTTGACCAGGGTCAGCGTCGCGTCGCGGCTGGTCAGGGCGTCGATCAGCCGCAGCGCATGCCGCCAGGGCACGTCCGCGTCGGCCATGCCGTGCAGCAGCCGCACCGGGCCGTCGAACGGGATCGGCCGGTCGAGCAGCAGATGATGGCGCCCCTCGGCGATCAGTCGCATGGTTATGGGGTAGGGCTCGTCGGCATATTGCGACGGCTCGTGCCAGACGCCCTCGGTCTCGAGCTGGCGCTTCACCTCGGCCGGGAACCGCTGCCACATCAGCGCCTCGGTGAAGTCGGGCGCCGCCGCGATGCCGACCAGGCCGCGCACCCGCTCCGGCCGGGCGAGCGCGGCCAGCAGCATGATCCAGCCGCCCATCGACGAGCCGACGACCACCTGCGGCCCGCGGGCGATATTATCGAGGACGGCAATGGCATCGTCCGTCCACCGGCCGACCGTGCCGTCGGTGAACATTCCGGTCGATTGGCCGTGGCCGAAATAGTCAAAACGGGTATAAGCACGGCCAGCGGCGCGGCAGGCCGCTTCCAGGGCCGTCGCCTTGGTGCCGGTCATGTCCGACTGGAAGCCGCCGCAGAACAGGACGCCGGGCATCTTGCCGGCCAGCGAGTGGTACGCGATGCTGTGGCCGTCCGGCCGCGTCAGTCGCAGGGGCTCGTCGGTCGGCGGCATGGCGCAGGACCCTCGCATGTCGGGTGATGGACGGGAATGAGCGTTTCGCGCGAGTCTAGCATCGCCCCGGCCGCCGCCCAAAGCCGCCCGCCCGGCGTGTTGCAGGTGCTGCCGGCGCTGGTCACCGGCGGCGTCGAGCGCGGCACCGTCGATCTGGCGCGCGCCCTGGTCGAGGCGGGATGGAAGGCCTTCGTCGCCTCCGCGGGCGGGCCGCTCGTACGCGAGCTCGAGCGGGCCGGCGCGACGCACGTCACCCTGCCGCTCGATTCCAAGAACCCGTTCGTCATGTACCGCAACGTCGATCGGTTGGGCGAGGTGTTGGCGCGCCAGCCGATCGACCTCGTGCACGCGCGCAGCCGGGCGCCGGCCTGGAGCGCGCGGGCGGCGGCGCGCCATCGCGGCCTGCCCTTCGTCACCACCTTCCACGGCACCTACAATATCGGCAGCCCGCTGAAGCGGCTCTACAACGGCGTGATGGCCGGCGGCGACCGCGTCATCGCCATCTCCGACTTCATCGCCGACCATGTCCGCGCCAATTACCAGGTGCCGGCGGGACGCCTGGTCACCATCCCGCGCGGCATCGACCTGACGCGCTTCGACCCGGCGCGGATCGGCGGCGAGCGGATGATCGACCTCGCCGCGCAGTGGCGGCTGCCCGACGGCGTGCCGGTGGTGCTGCTGCCCGGGCGGCTCAGCCGCTGGAAGGGCCAGCTCGTGCTGGTCGAGGCGATGGCCGAGCTGGTCGCCGAGCGCGGCGCGCAGCGCGTGCTCGCGCTGATCGTCGGCGACGACCAGGGACGCAGCGATTATCGCCGCGAGGTCGAGCAGGCGATCGAGCGGCGCGGCCTTGCCGGCGCGGTGCGGCTGGTCGGCCACTGCAAGGACATGCCGGCGGCCTACATGCTGGCCGACGTGGTGGTGTCGGCCTCGACCGATCCCGAGGCCTTCGGTCGCGTCGCCGTCGAGGCGCAGGCGATGGGCCGGCCGGTGATCGCGACCGCGATCGGCGGCGCGCGCGAGACCGTCAAGCCGGGCGTCACCGGCTGGCTGGTGGCGCCGGGCGACGCGCCGGCGCTGGCGCGCGCCATCGGCGCCGCGCTCTCGCTCGATCCGGCGCAGCGCCAGGCCCTCGCCGCCGCCGCGCGGGCGCATGTCGCCCAGTCCTATTCGGTGCAGCGCATGTGCGCGGCGACGATCGAGCTCTATACCGAGCTGCTTGTTGCGACCTGGCAGAATGAGCGACGCTCGGCCTGACGCCGCCGGCGGGCGCCGCATCCTGGTCATCAAGCACGGCGCGCTCGGCGACTTCGTCCTGGCGACCGGCCCGTTCCAGGCGATCCGCGCCGCCCATCTCGGCGACCACATCACGCTGCTGACCACCGCGCCCTACGCCGCCTTCGCCCGCGCCAGCGGCTATTTCGACGACGTCTGGGTCGACGACCGCCCCGGCCTGTTCGCGCCCGGCAAGCTGCTCGCCCTGCGCCGGCGGCTGGTCGCGGGCGATTTCGCCCGCGTCTACGACCTGCAGACCTCGGACCGCTCGAGCTTCTATTTCCACCTTTTTCCCCGGCGGCGCCGGCCCGAATGGTCGGGCATCGCGCGCGGCTGCTCGCATCCGCACGCCAATCCCGACCGCGACCGCATGCACACCGTCGCGCGGCAGGCCGAGCAGCTCGAGGTCGCCGGCATCGCCTTCACGCCGCCGCCCGATCTCGGCTGGGTCAGGGCCGACGTGCGCCGGTTCGGCGCCGGGGCCAACTACGCCCTTTTCGTTCCCGGCGGCTCGCCGCACCGGCCGGCCAAGCGCTGGCCGGTCGAGGCCTTCGCCAAGCTGGCCCGCCTGCTTGCCGCCGACGGCATCCGTCCGGTCCTGATCGGCGGCGCCGCCGAGGACGCGATCACCGGCGCGATCGCCGCCCATTGCCCCGAGGCGCTCGACCTGGCCGGCATGACCGCGCTCGACGACATCGTCGGCCTGGCGCGCCAGGCGCGGGCGGCGGTCGGCAACGACACCGGCCCGATGCACCTGATCGCCGCTTCCGGCTGCCCCTCGCTCGTGCTGTTCTCGGCCGCCTCCGATCCCGCGCTCTGCGCGCCGCGCGGGCCGCGGGTCGAGGTGCTGCGGCGGGCGCGGCTGGCCGAGCTCGAGGTCGACGCGGTGTCGGCGGCGCTGGGGCGGCTCCTGCGCTCGCCTTGACACGGCGCTTCGAGCCTCTACCTTTGCGGCCAGACAGCCGCACGGAAAACCCGATTCATGAATGCCGCTGACTCCCAGGCCGGGGCGCCCGCCGCCGCCGGCGAGGTCGCCATCACCCTGCCCGACGGCAGCGTGCGCCGCTACGCGCGGCCGGTGACGGGCGCCGACATTACCGCGGACATCGGCCCCGGACTGGCCAAGGCGGCGATCGCGCTGCGCGTCGACGGCGCGCTCAGCGACCTCAAGGCGCCGGTCGCCGACGGCGCCCGCGTCGAGATCGTGACGCCGAAGGATCCGTCGGACGACGTGCTCGGGCTGTTGCGCCACGATGCCGCCCACGTGATGGCCGAGGCGGTGCAGGAGCTCTATCCCGGCACCCAGATCACCTTCGGGCCGGCGACGGAGGACGGCTTCTACTACGACTTCGTCCGCGCCGAGCCGTTCACGACCGATGACCTCGCCGCCATCGAGGCCCGCATGAAGGAGATCGTCGCCCGTGACGAGCCGATCACGCGCGAGATCTGGGACCGGCACGAGGCGATCCGCCATTTCAAGGAGGCCGGCGAGAAGTACAAGGCGGAGTGGGTCGAGGAGCTGCCGCGCGACGAGCCGATCTCGATCTATCGCCAGGGCCAGTGGCTCGACCTCTGCACCGGGCCCCACCTGCCCTCGACCGGTAAGCTCGGCACCGCCTTCAAGCTGATGAAGGTGTCGGGCGCCTACTGGCGCGGCGACGCGCGCAATCAGCAGCTCCAGCGCATCTACGGCACCTGCTGGCGCAGCCAGAAGGAGCTCGACGACTACCTGCACCGCCTCGAGGAGGCCGAGCGGCGCGACCATCGCCGGCTGGGGCGCGAGATGGACCTCTTCCACATGCAGGAAGAGGCGGCCGGGATGGTCTTCTGGCATCCCAAGGGCTGGACGCTCTACCGCATGCTCGAAGCCTTCATGCGCCGCCGGCTGGAGCGCGCGGGCTACGTCGAGGTGAAGACGCCGCAGCTCGTCGACCGCAAGCTGTGGGAGGCGTCGGGCCATTGGGAGAAGTTCCGCGACAACATGTACATCGCGGAGAACGAGGAGGGGGTGCGCCACTTCGTCGCCAACCCCGACGAGCGGGTGTTCGCGCTCAAGCCGATGAACTGCCCCTGCCACGTTCAGATCTACAAGCAGAAGCTGCACAGCTACCGCGACCTGCCGCTGCGCATGGCCGAATTCGGCTCCTGCCACCGCTTCGAGCCCGGCGGGGCGCTGCACGGCATCATGCGGGTGCGCAATTTCGTCCAGGATGACGCGCACATCTTCTGCACCGAGGAGCAGGTGATGCCGGAATCGACGGCGTTCTGCGACCTCTTGCGCGGCATCTACCGCGATCTCGGCTTTGCCGAGCTGCGCGTGCGGCTGGCCGACCGGCCGCCGGTGCGGGCCGGCTCCGACGCGGTCTGGGACAAGGCCGAGGCGGCGCTGCGCGCGGCCTGCGACGCCGCCGGCCTCGCCTACGCCCTCAATCCCGGCGAGGGCGCCTTCTACGGGCCCAAGCTCGAGTTCCTGCTGCGCGACGCCATCGGCCGCGAGTGGCAGTGCGGCACGCTGCAGGTGGACTTCGTGCTGCCCGAGCGTCTCGACGCCAGCTACATCGGCGAGGATAGCCAGCGCCACCGCCCGGTGATGCTGCATCGGGCCATCCTCGGCACCTTCGAGCGCTTCATCGGCATCCTGATCGAGCAGTATGCCGGCAAGTTCCCGCTCTGGCTGGCGCCGGTGCAGGCGGTGGTGGCGACCATCACCTCGGATGCCGAGGCTTACGCCCGGGATGTCCATGCCCGCCTTTCGGCGGCGGGGCTGAGGGCCGAGCTCGACCTGCGCAACGAGAAGATCAACTACAAGGTCCGCGAGCACTCGCTGGCCAAGGTGCCGCTGATGCTCGTGGTCGGCCGGCGCGAGGCCGAGGAGGGGACCGTCTCGCTCCGCCGCCTCGGCGGCGAGCGGCAAGAAACAGTTGCGCTCGACGAGGCCGTCGCTAGATTGGTGACCGAGGCTCGGGTGCCCGGACCGTGAACGAGTGCCCTGGCCGTTTTTCGTAGCAACCATGGGGCGGAGGTGAAGGCGAAAGTCCATCGGGCAAAGCCGTCGCATGACCATCCGCCCCGAACAGAAGGAGCGACCGCATAGCCCGACTTCCTTATGCCAGCCCCGCGCCGAGCCGCGAAGGGCCGCGAATCAACCTCGAAATCAACGTGCCGCAGGTCCGCCTGATCGACGAGAAGGGCGAGAACCGGGGCGTCGTCGCCACCCGCGACGCCTTGGCCGCCGCCGAGGCCGCCGGCCTCGATCTGGTCGAGATCTCGCCCACCGCCACCCCGCCAGTCTGCAAGCTGCTCGATTTCGGCAAGTACAAGTACGAGGCGCAGAAGAAGGCGGCCGAGGCGCGCAAGAAGCAGAAAGTCATCGAGATCAAGGAGATCAAGCTGCGCCCCGGCATCGACACCAACGACTACAACATCAAGATGCGCTCGATGCGCCGCTTTCTCGAGGAAGGCGACAAGGTCAAGGTGACGATGCGCTTCCGCGGCCGCGAGATGGCCCACCAGGAGCTCGGCATGAAGGTGCTCGACCGCGTCAGGGAGGATCTGGGCGATCTCGCCAAGGTCGAGCAGTTTCCGCGCATGGAGGGGCGCCAGATGGTCATGGTGGTGTCGCCAAAATGACCGGCCGGGGAGGGCGGCTCTAAGCCGAACGGCGAGCCGGAACAACGAGATAGCGGCCGGCGGCGCGGCCGGCCGGGAAACCGCCGGGGCGACGCCGGCGCTTGCTTTCGGGGGCTCGTCCCGCTATAAGCTCGCCCTCTACCCGGGCGGACCGGCTCTGAACAGGGCATGCCGAGGCCGCCCCGAAGCTGCCACCGGCGGGCCATCGGCCCGCCTCTTCATGAGGTAAGCAAATGCCCAAGCTGAAGTCCAAGAGCGGCGCCAAAAAGCGCTTCTCGCTCACCGCCACCGGCAAGGTGCGGCGCAATTATGCCGGCAAGCGCCACGGCATGATCAAGCGCACCCCCAAGCAGATCCGCCAGAACCGGGGCACCACGGTCGCCTTCGACGGCGACGCGCGCAAGATCAAGAAGTTCTACCTACCCAACGCGTAAGGAGGCGATGCCATGTCCCGCGTCAAACGGGGCGTGACCGCGCACGCCCGTCACAAGAAGGTCCTCAAGCTCGCCAAAGGCTATCGCGGCCGCGGCTCGACCGCGTTCCGCGTCGCCATCGAGAAGGTCGAGAAGGCGCTCCGCTATGCCTATCGCGACCGGCGGGCCCGCAAGCGCAATTTCCGCGCCCTCTGGATTCAGCGCATCAATGCCGGCGCGCGCGAGCACGGCCTGACCTATGCCCGATTTATGAGCGGGCTGCGGCTCGCCGGCGTCGAGGTCGACCGCAAGATTCTCGCCGACCTCGCCGTGCGCGAGCCCGAGGCCTTCAAGGCCCTGGTGGCCCAAGCCGAGACCGCCCTCAAGCAGGGCGCCTGAGCCGGCCGGCAGGGTCCGGCCCTTTTCCGGCAGGCACGACCGGCGGCATCGCTCGCCAACGCCGAAAGGGGGCCGGCACCGACCGGTCCCCTTTCGTTTTTTACCATGACGTGAAACCATGCAGGACATCGAGGCGCTGGCAGACGAACTGCTGACCCAGGTGGCGGCCGCCGACAGCGCCGAGGCGCTCGAGGCCGCGCGGGTCGGCGCGCTCGGCAAGAAGGGCCGCCTGACGGCGCTGATGAAGGAGCTCGGCGCGCTGGCGCCCGAGGCGCGCAAGGAGCGCGCCCAGGTGCTCAACAAGCTGAAGGACCAGCTCGGCGAGGCGATCGCGGCGCGTCGCGGCGCGATCGATGCCCGCTTGCTCGACGCCCGTCTGGCGGCGGAGCGGGTGGACGTTTCGCTGCCCGCGCGGCCGGCCGCGGCGGGCCACATCCACCCGGTCAGCCAGGTCATGGACGAGGTGACCGAAATCCTCGCCGCGATGGGATTCACCATCGCCGAAGGCCCCGACATCGAGGACGATTTCCACAATTTCACGGCGCTCAACATCCCGCCGGAGCATCCGGCGCGGCAGATGCACGACACCTTCTATCTGCCCGAGAAGCCCGATGGCAGCCGGCTGCTGCTGCGCACCCACACCTCGCCGGTGCAGATCCGCACCATGCAGGCCAAGGCGCCGCCGCACCGCATCATCGCGCCGGGGCGCACCTTCCGCTGCGATTCCGACCAGACCCACACGCCGATGTTCCACCAGATCGAGGGCCTGGTGATCGACCGCGCCATCCATATGGGCCATCTCAAGGGCGTGATCGAGGAGTTCTGCAAGGCCTTCTTCGAGGTCGACGAGCTGAAGATGCGTTTCCGCCCGAGCTACTTCCCCTTCACCGAGCCCTCGGCCGAGGTCGATATCGGCTGCTCGCGCAAGGGCGGCGAAATCCGCATCGGCGCCGGCGACGACTGGCTGGAAATCCTCGGCTGCGGCATGGTCCATCCGCGCGTGCTGCGCCATTGCGGCGTCGATCCCGACGAGTGGCAGGGCTTCGCCTGGGGCCTCGGCATCGACCGCATCGCGATGCTCAAATACGGCATCCCCGATCTGCGCGCCTTCTTCGAGGCCGATCTGCGCTGGCTCAGGCATTACGGCTTCGTGCCGCTCGACGTGCCCACCCTCGGCGGAGGGCTGTCGCGATGAAATTCACCCTGGCCTGGCTCAAAGAGCATCTCGAGACCGTCGCTCCCCTCGACGAGATCGTCGACCGGCTGATTCGGCTCGGCCTCGAAGTCGAGGCCGTGACCGACCGCGCCGCGCCGCTGCGGCCGTTCGTGGTCGCCCGCGTGCTCAGCGCCGAGCCGCATCCCAACGCCGACAAGCTCAGGGTCTGCGTTGTCGATGCCGGGGCCGGCCCCGTCCAGGTGGTGTGCGGCGCCCCCAACGCGCGCGCCGGCATGAAGGGCGTCTTCGCCGCCGCCGGCACCACCATCCCGGGCACCGGGCTCCTGCTGAAGGCGACCACCATCCGCGGTGTCGCCTCCAACGGCATGCTCTGCTCGGAGCGCGAGATGGGCCTCTCCGAGGAGCACCAGGGCATCATCGAGCTGCCCGACGACGCTCCCGTCGGCCAGCCTTTCGCCGGCGTGCTCGGCCTCGACGACCCGACGATCGAGATCAAGCTGACCCCGAACCGCGGCGATTGCCTGGGCGTGCGCGGCATCGCCCGCGACCTGGCGGCTGCCGGCCTCGGCCGCCTCAAGCCGCTCGACCTCGCGCCGGTGCCCGGCCGTTTCAAGAGCCCGCTCGGCGTGCGCCGCGACTTCACGCCCGCAACGGCCGCTGCCTGCCCGCTCTTTGTCGGCCGCTATCTGCGCGGCGTGCGCAACGGCCCCAGCCCACGCTGGCTGCAGCAGCGACTCAAGGCGATCGGCCTGCGCCCGATTTCGGCGCTGGTGGACATCACCAACTTCATCACCTTCGACCTGGGCCGCCCGCTGCACGTGTTCGACGCCGACACCGTCGCCGGCGGCATCGTCGCCCGCCTGTCGCGTCCTGGCGAGAAGCTGCTAGCGCTGGACGGGCGCGAATACATGCTCGATGACACGGTGTGCGTCATCGCCGACGACGACGGCCCGCTCGGCCTTGGCGGCGTCATGGGCGGCGAGGCGAGCGGCTGCACGGCGGAGACGGCGAACGTCTTCGTCGAGGCGGCGCTGTTCGACCCGCTGCGCACCGCCGCCACCGGGCGCAAGCTCGGCATCATGTCGGATGCGCGCTACCGCTTCGAGCGCGGCGTCGATCCCGCCTTCGTCCGTCCGGGCATGGAGATCGCCAGCCGCATGATCCTCGATCTCTGCGGCGGCGAGCCGAGCGAGGTCGTGGTCGCGGGAGCCGAGCCGGCCTGGCAACGCACGCTCAAGCTTAGGCCCGAGCGCGTCCACGGCCTCGGCGGCCTGGATCTGCCGGAGGCCGAGACGACGCGGCTGCTCGAGGCGCTGGGCTTCGGCGTGACGCAGGCGGGCGCGGCGCTGGCCGTGTCGGTGCCCTCCTGGCGGCCCGATGTCGAGGGCGAGGCCGACCTTGTCGAGGAGGTGACGCGGCTGCACGGCTACGACGCCATCCCGCCGATGCCGCTGCCGCCGCTGACCGCGGTGCCGCGGCCGGCGATCGACGCCCGCCAGCGGCGCAGCCCGGCCGCGCGCCAGGCGCTCGCCGCGCGCGGCCTCGACGAGGCGGTGACCTATTCCTTCGTCGGACGCGGCCTGGCCACGCTCTTCGGCGGCGGACAGCCCGAACTGGCGCTCGCCAACCCGATCAGCGCCGACCTCGACGCCATGCGGCCGAGCCTGCTGCCCGGCCTGGCGGCGGCGGCGAAGCGCAACAGCGACCGCGGCTTCGCCGATTTCGGCCTGTTCGAGGTCGGCCCGCAATATGCCGGCGACGCTCCGCAAGGCCAGTCCGCCGCCGCCGCGGCGCTGCGCCGGGGCATGAGCGGGCCGCGCCACTGGGCCGAGCGGCCGCGGCCGGTGGACGCGTTCGATGCCAAGGGCGACGCGCTGGCGGTGCTCGCGGCCTGCGGCATCGCCGTCGACCAGCTGATGACCGTGGCGGAGGCGCCGGCCTGGTACCATCCGGGCCGCGCGGGCACGCTGCGTCTCGGCCCCAAGCTGGTGCTCGCCGCCTTCGGCGAGTTGCATCCGGCGGTGCTGGCGGCGATGGAATTGCGCGCGCCCGTCGTCGGCTGCGAGATCTTTCTCGACCGCCTGCTGCCGCCGCGCGTCAAGGGCGGCAAGACGCGGACGCCGCTCGTCCTTTCCGACCTGCCGGCGGTCGAGCGCGACTTCGCCTTCGTCGTCGACCGCGACATCGCCGCCGACGCCATCGTGCGCGCGGCGCGCGGCGCCGAGCGGGCCCTGATTGCCGAGGTGTCGGTGTTCGATCTGTTCGAGGGCGCGGCGCTGGGCGAGGGCAAGAAATCGGTCGCCATCGCCGTCCGCCTCGAGCCGCGCGAGCGCACGCTGACCGACGCCGAGATCGAGGCGGTGGGGCGCAAGATCGTCGCCGCCGTCGCCAAGGCGACGGGCGGGGTGCTCAGGGCCTGAGCGGCTTCGCCCGCCAGGCCTGCAGCATCAGGATCACCCACAGGGCGTACGCGCGGTTGCGCCGGCCCGAAAGGTGCTCGCGCCAGCGCGCGCGCACCGGCCCCGGCTCGACCAGGCCGTCGGCGGCGAGGGCGCGCGGCGACAGCAGCGCCTCGGCCCAGTCGCGCAGCGGTCCGCGCAGCCAGTCGCCGAGCGGCGGCTCGAAGCCCTGCTTCGGCCGGTCGACCAGCGCGCGCGGCACCGCCTGGTAGAGCACCTGGCGCAGCGGCCACTTGCCGGCGCCGTCATGGAAGCAGATCGATCCGGGAAGCGACCAGGCGAACTCGACAATCTTGTGGTCGAGCAGCGGCGCGCGGGCCTCGAGGCTGGCGGCCATGCTGGCGCGGTCGACCTTGACCAGGAGATCGTCGGGCAGATAGGTCAGCGCGTCGAGGAACATCAGCCGCTGCTCGGGGCCGCAGCCGTCCGGCAGCGCCAGCCCGCCGTCGAAAGGCGACGCCGGCGGCCGCCGCGTCAGGCCGTCTGCGTCGCGCCACAGCGACACCATGTTGCGGTAGAGCCGCTCGGGGCTGGCCGCGCCGAGATCCTCGATCGCGCGCGCGAGCTTGCGCCCCGGCCGGCCCAGCGCACGCGTCAGCGCCTGCGGTCCTCCGACGTCGACGAACGCCCGCGCCGCGCGCCGCAGCGGCGCGGGGAGCGCGGCGTGCCGTTGCCAGCGCCGCGCGGCCAGACGGTAGCGCGGATAGCCGCCGAACAGCTCGTCGCCGCCGTCGCCGCTCAGCGCCACCGTGACGTGGCGCCGCGTGAGCTCGCTCAGGACCAGCGTCGGAATCTGCGAGGCGTCGGCGAAGGGCTCGTCGTAGATCGCGGCGAGCCGCGGCACGACGGCCCGGCATTCGGCGTCGCCGACGCGAAGCTCGGTGTGCTCGGTGCCGAGCGCGCGGGCGACCGCCGCAGCATGCGCCGATTCGTCGTAGCGCTGCTCGGCGAAGCCGATCGAATAGGTGTGCACGCGGCCCGCCGCCTGGGCCTGCATGGCGGCGGCCACCGTCGAGGAATCGATGCCGCCGGAAAGGAACATGCCGACCGGCACGTCGGCGAGCATGCGCAGCCCGACCGACCGGCGGACGAGCTCGGCCAGCCGTTCGGCGGCCTCGTCGGCGGTGCCGGCGAAGGGCTCGACCGCGGCGAAGCGCGCCGGGGCAGCCCAATAGGCCGTCGGGGCGGCCGGTTGCCCCCCGGCCTCGATGACAAGAAAATGGCCAGGCGGAAGCTTCCGCACCTCGCGGTAGGCCGAGAACGGCGCCGGCACGTAGGCATGCCGCAGGTAAAGCGCCAGCGCCGTGCGGTCGATCTCGCCGCTCCACATGGGGTGCGCGGCGAGCGCCTTGAGCTCGGAACCGAAGACCAGCACACCGCCGAGCCAGCCGTAATAGAGCGGCTTCTCGCCGAGCCGGTCGCGGGCCAGAAAAAGCCGCCGCCGCTGACGGTCCCAGAGCGCGATGGCGAACATGCCGTCGAGGCGCTCGAGCGTCGCCGGCAGGCCCCAGCGCGCGACCGCCTCGACCAGCACCTCGGTATCCGCATGGCCACGCCAGCGGACCGGCGCCGAGGCTTCCAGCTCGCGCCGCACCTCGCGCCAATTGTAGATCTCGCCGTTGAAGGCGACGACCCAGCGGCTGTCGGCCGAAACCATCGGCTGGTGACCTTCGGCCGACAGGTCGACGATGGCCAGCCGGCGCGCGCCGAGCGCGATGCCCGCGGCGCCGTCGGTCCAGGTTCCGGCATCGTCGGGGCCGCGATGGGCCAAAGTGTCGGCCATCCGCCGCACCAGCCGCTCGTGGCCGGCGGGCGCGAACCGCGCCTCGGGGTCGAAGAATCCGGCGATGCCGCACATGGCCGGCCGGGCCGGGTCAGCCGCGCCGGCGCAAGATGCCCGGCAGCATCTTGAGCCAGCGGCCGAAGCCGGGCTCGGCCCGCCGGCGCGCCTGGGCGAACAGCTCGGGATGAACCAGCGGCAGCGGCTCGGGCGGCGCCGCCGCCGCGGCCGCGGCCAGGCGGGGGTGGCGGGCCAGCGCCTCGGGCGCGGCATAAAGCAGGATGTTCTGTTTGTACCACCAGGTCACCTGGGGATCGTTCCAGACCGTCGCCCGGACGATGTCGATCGCCCGGAAGTCGCGGCCGGCGAACAGCCCCGCCCAATAGGAAGGCCACTGCTCGTTCAAGTGGTCGACGCCGCCCTGACCGGGAATGGCCGCGGAAAACAGCACCAGCGGCGCCAAGGCGGTCAGGGCGCGCACGAAGTCGGCGGCGCGTTCCGGCGGCAGGTGCTCGGCGACCTCGAGCGAAATGGCGAGGTCGAAGCGCCGCTCGACGGCCAGCGGCGCGTCGAGGCGCGCCCGGCGGAAGCTGGCAACAGGGATCTTCAGCCGCGCCTCGGGCACCCAGGGGCCATCGAGGCCGAGAATGTCGCTTACGCCATGCTCGGCGAGCACCGACAGCCAGCCGCCGTCGCCGCAGCCGATGTCGACCGCGCTGCGCAAAGCGGCCAGCTCGAGGAGCAGCGGCACGATGCGCCGGGCCGAGGGCGCGGCGGTGGCGTCGAGGTCGCGGTAGAAGCTGTCGCCGTAGGTGCTCAAGGGGGCCGGCCGCCGCCGTCTCAGGAGCGTGCCGGCGCGGCGTCGAAGGCGCCGGCGCAGGTTTCAATGAAGTCGGCGAATCCGGCCGCCATCGGCAGATAGCTGCGCAGATTGAGCCAGAACCAGCGCGAGACGTGGCCGGCGCCGAGCGAGCGGCGCGCATACTTCCAGGCCCGTCCGGCGGCGCGCCGGCAGGCGAAGCGCTTGAGCTCGTCGGGCACTTCGGGATGGTCGCGCACGAAGTGGGCGCAAGCCATGGTCACGCGCTTGAGCTGCTGGCCGCGATTGGTGCCCAGGCTGCCGGGCACCGTTCCAGGCAGGAAGGCCGTCGGCGCGCGCACCCGCAAGAAAGGCCAGCGCTGCGCCAGACGCAGCGTCAATGAATATTCCTGGGAATGCACGATCCGCTCGTCGCAGCCGCCGACCGCCTTGGCGCAGTCGCTGCGCACCAGGAACTGGGTCGGGTTGAACAGCGAATTGCGCAATGCCGCCCGCAGCGGGCTGTCCAGCCGCTCGACGCGCGGCGCGGCGACATGCGCCGCGAGGTCGACCTCGGCCTCTCCGGCGTAGCGCACCACGTCGCCATAGGCGAGGCAGGCGTCGCTCGGCGCCAGCGCGGCGAGCAAGGTCGCGGTGGCGTGCCGGGCGAGCAAATCGTCGGCATCGACGAACTTGATGAAGGGCAGCCGGGCGCGGGCGATGCCGCAGTTGGTGGCGTGCGCCGAGCCGTGGTTGGCCCGGCTCTCGATGACGACGTCCGTCCGGCCCGCGGTCAGCCGGCGGAGGAGATCGAGCGAGCCATCGGTCGAGCCGTCGTCGATGAAGATGAATTCGCGCTCGAAGTCGCCCGCCTGGTCGAACATCGCCGCCAGGACCCGCTGCAGATACGGGGCCTTGTTGTAGACGGGGACGACGAAGGATACGCCGGGAAGCTCGCGCGCCATCGGGGCTCGGGGCCGGACCTGGGGCCGGGAAAGGCGGCAGTCTAGGGGGTCGCGGACGGCTGGCGCAAGGGCGGGGGCGGCCGGCGCGGCGGCCGCCCGAGGCTTCATTTGCCCCCGTCCGCCGCCGGTGCTACAAGGCGCGCCATGTTGCAACCCGCCCCCGACGCGGCCGCGCCGTCCGGTTTCCGTGCGCTGCCGATCCGCCACGGCTTTGTCGCCGCCAACGGCCCGCTCTACGGCCGGCGCGAGGGCGACGGCGCGCCGGTGCTCGGCTTCCGCGTCGACGAGCGCCACCTCAACTTGCGCGGCATCTGCCACGGCGGCATGCTGATGACCTTCGCCGATATGGTGCTCGGCTTCACCGCGGCTCACGCGGTCGGCGGCCGGCGCTTCCTGCCGACGGTGAACATGACCGCCGACTTCATCGGCAGCGTCGAGGCCGGCGCCTGGGTCGAGGGGCGCGGCCGCGCCTTGCGCATCACCCGCAACCTCGCCTTCGTCGAGGTCTGGCTCAGCGTCGGCGAGGCCGTGGTGCTGCGCGCCAACGGCATCCTCAAGGTGCCGGCGGCCGAGAGCGGCGACACCGACATCCTCGCCATGTTCGGCTGACTGCCATGACCGATCCCGCGCTGATCCGCAATTTCTCCATCATCGCCCACATCGACCACGGCAAGTCGACGCTGGCCGACCGCCTGATCGAGACCTGCGGCGCGCTGGAGAAGCGCGAGATGACCGCGCAGGTGCTCGATTCGATGGAGATCGAGCGCGAGCGCGGCATCACCATCAAGGCGCAGACGGTGCGGCTCGGCTACACCGCGCGCGACGGCCGCCAATACGTGCTCAACCTGATGGACACGCCGGGGCATGTCGACTTCGCCTACGAGGTCAGCCGCTCGCTCGCCGCCTGCGAGGGCTCGCTCCTGGTGGTCGACGCCAGCCAGGGCGTCGAGGCGCAGACGCTCGCCAACGTCTACCAGGCGATCGACGCCGGCCACGAGATCGTGCCGGTGCTCAACAAGATCGACCTGCCGGCGGCGGATCCGGAGCGGGTCCGGAAGCAGATCGAGGATGTGATCGGGCTGGACGCCTCGGAGGCGCTGCTGATCTCGGCCAAGACCGGCCTCGGCGTGCCCGACGTGCTCGAGGCCCTGGTCGACCGGCTGCCGCCGCCCAAGGGCGACCGCGCGGCGCCGCTCAAGGCGCTGCTGATCGATTCCTGGTACGACCCCTATCTCGGCGTCGTGGTGCTGTTCCGCATCTTCGACGGCAGCTTGCGCAAGGGCATGAAGATCCGCTTCATGTCGACCGGGGCGACGCATCTCGTCGACCAGGTCGGCATCTTCACGCCCAAGCGGCTGACGGTCGACGAGCTCGGCCCGGGCGAGGTCGGCTTCCTGACCGCGGCGATCAAGGAGGTCGCCGACACCTCGATCGGCGACACCATCACCGAGGAGCGCCGGCCGACGGCGGCGGCGCTGCCCGGCTTCAAGCCGTCGGTGCCGGTGGTCTTCTGCGGGCTCTTCCCGGTCGATGCCGCCGATTTCGGCCAGCTGCGCGAGAGCCTGGGCAAGCTCCGGCTCAACGACGCCAGCTTCCATTTCGAGCCCGAGACCTCGGCCGCGCTCGGCTTCGGCTTCCGCTGCGGCTTCCTCGGGCTGCTGCACCTCGAGATCATCCAGGAGCGGCTCGAGCGCGAGTTCGGCCTCAACCTGATCACCACGGCGCCGAGCGTCGTCTACCGAGTGCACCTGACCAGCGGTGAGGCGCTCGAGCTGCACAATCCCGCCGACATGCCCGATCCGGGCCGGATCGACCACATCGACGAGCCGTGGATCAAGGCCACCATCCTGGTGCCGGACGAGCATCTCGGCAGCGTGCTCAAGCTGTGCGAGGAGCGGCGCGGCGCGCAGCAGGACCTGACCTATGCCGGCAGCCGCGCCATGCTGGTCTATCGGCTGCCGCTCAACGAGGTGGTGTTCGACTTCTACGACCGGCTGAAATCGGTCAGCCGCGGCTATGCCAG
>CAYTWJ010000022.1:0-16674 GCA_964442055.1 uncultured Rhodospirillaceae bacterium
CGCGGTGGCGGTGGCACGCCCGGCCACGGCCGGCGTCGTGCTCACGCCGCTGACGGACGACGAAACGGCGGCGCGCGCGCGCGCCGTCGACGACGCCCGGCGCGACGCGCAGGAAGCCCGCCGCCACGCCGAGGAGGAGGCGCGCCGCCGCGCCGGCGAGGAGGCGCGCCTTGCCGCCGAACGCGAGGCCGCGACCCGGCGTGCCGCCGAGGAGGAGGCGCGCAAGAAGTCGGAAGAGGAAGCGCGGCGCAAGGCCGAGGAAGAGGCGGCGCGCCGCCTGACCGTCGAGGGCGAAGGCGCCGCGGCCGCGCCGGGCGCGCGCCCGGGCGTTGCCGCCGAGACCGAGGAAGAGAGCGAGCGCAAGCGGCGCGCCAAGGGCGCCGTCCCGGCGCCCCGTCCGGTTCCCGGTCGCGGCCGCGAGGAGCCGCGTCGCCGCGACGGCAAGCTGACCATCTCGCGCGCCCTCAACGAAGAGGAGCGCGTGCGCTCGCTCGCCGCCTTCCGCCGCGCCCGCGAACGCGAGAAGCGGCTGGCCCAGGCGGCGCAGAACCGCGAGCCGCCGAAGAAGGTGGTGCGCGAGGTCGTCATCCCGGAATCGATCACCGTGCAGGAGCTCGCCAACCGCATGGCCGAGCGCGGCGTCGACGTCATCAAGGCGCTGATGAAGATGGGCGTGATGGCGACGATCAACCAGGTGATCGATCCCGACACCGCCGAGCTGGTCACCGCCGAATTCGGCCATCGCGTCAAGCGGGTGGCGGAATCGGACATCGAGATCGGCCTCGCCAAGCCCGACGACCTGGCCGAGGCGAAGCTGCCCCGTCCGCCGGTCGTCACCATCATGGGCCACGTCGACCACGGCAAGACGTCGCTGCTCGACGCGCTGCGCGAAACCGACGTCGCGGCGCACGAGGCCGGCGGCATCACCCAGCATATCGGCGCCTATCAGGTCACGCTGAAGTCGGGCAAGCGCATCACCTTCCTCGACACGCCGGGCCACGAGGCCTTCACCGCGATGCGCGCGCGCGGCGCCAAGGTGACCGACATCGTCGTGCTGGTGGTGGCGGCGGACGATTCGGTGATGCCGCAGACCGTCGAGGCGATCCGCCATGCCCGCGCCGCCAACGTGCCGGTGGTGGTGGCCATCAACAAATGCGACAAGCCCGAGGCCAAGCCCGACAGGGTGCGCCGCGAGCTGCTCCAGCACGAGCTGGTGGTCGAGGAGATGGGCGGCGAGGTGCTGGCCGTCGAGGTCTCGGCCAAGACCAGGCAGAATCTCGACCGCCTCGAAGAGGCGATCCTGCTGCAATCCGAGATCCTCGACCTCAAGGCCAATCCCGGCCGTCCGGCCGAAGGCGTCGTCATCGAGGCCAAGCTCGAGCGCGGCCGCGGCTCGGTCGCCACCGTGCTGGTCCAGCGCGGCACCCTCAAGGTCGGCGACGTGCTCGTCGCCGGCTCGGAATGGGGCCGCGTGCGCGCGCTGCTCGACGATCACGCGCGCAATGTCGACGCGGCGACGCCGAGCGTGCCGGTCGAGGTGCTCGGCCTGCAGGGCACGCCCGAGGCCGGCGACGAGTTCTTCGTGGTCGAGAACGAGGCCCGCGCCCGCGAGGTCTCGGAGTTCCGCCAGCGCAAGCAGCGCGAGGCGCGCGCCGCCGCCGGCACCCGCGGCACGCTCGAGCAGATGTTCACCCGCATCCGCGAGGGCGAGGCCAAGGAACTGCCGATCGTGGTCAAGGCCGACGTCCAGGGCTCGCTCGAGGCGATCGTCGCCGCGGCGCAGAAGCTCTCCACCGCCGAGGTGGCGGTGCGGGTGCTGCACGGCGCCGTCGGCGGCATCAACGAGTCGGACGTGACGCTGGCCCAGGCCTCGAAGGCGCTGATCGTCGGCTTCAACGTGCGCGCCAACAAGCAGGCGCGCGACCTCGCCCAGCGCGACGGCATCGACATCCGCTACTACTCGGTGATCTACAACGTCATCGACGACCTCAAGGCGATGCTGTCCGGCCTGCTGGCGCCGACCGTGCGCGAGCGCTTCCTCGGCTACGCCGAGATCCGCGAGGTGTTCGCCATCTCCAAGGTCGGCAAGGTCGCCGGCTGCATGGTCACCGAGGGCGTCGTCAAGCGCGGCGCCAAGGTGCGGCTGCTGCGCGACAACGTGGTGATCCACGAGGGCACGCTTGGCACCCTCAAGCGCTTCAAGGACGAGGTGCGCGAGGTCAAGCAGGGCATGGAATGCGGCATGTCGTTCGAGAGCTACCATGACATCCAGCAGGGCGATGTCGTGGAGTGCTTCGAACTCGAGGAAGTCGCCCGACAGCTCTGATGGCGGCACGCCATCCCGCCGGCGCGAGGAGCGGATCATGACCAAGACCAAGCGCCGCCGCGGCGGCGCCGCGGCGGCGGAAGGCGCCGCCGGCGGGCGCAGCCAGCGCCAGCTCCGCGTCGGCGAGGAGATCCGCCACGCGCTGAGCCAGCTGCTGCTGCGCGGCGAACTGCGCGACCCCGAGCTCGCCGGCGTTTCGGTGACGGTGAGCGAGGTGCGCGTCAGCCCCGACCTGCGCCAGGCCACCGCCTTCGTGCTGCCGCTCGGCGGCGCCAATGCGCCCGTGGTCGTCGCCGCGCTCAATCGCGCCGCGCCCTTCCTGCGCGCGCAGGTGGCGCGCCAGATGCGGCTCAAGTTCGCGCCGACGGTCGATTTCCGCCTCGACACCAGCTTCGAGACCGCCGCCCGGCTCGAGGAGCTGCTGCGCCGGCCCGGCGTCGCCGCCGACCTCGCCGCCGAGGACGAGGAGGGCGACGATGGCTAGGGCCAAGGGCCGGCCGATCAGCGGCTGGATCGTCGTCGACAAGCCGGCCGGCATGACCTCGGCGCAGGCGGTGGCGCGGCTGCGGCGCATCACCGGCGCGGCCAAGGCCGGCCACGCCGGCACGCTCGACCCGCTGGCCACCGGCGTGCTGCCGGTGGCGTTCGGCGAGGCGACCAAGACCGTGCCCTTCGTCCAGGACGCCACCAAGACCTACCGCTTCACCGTGCGCTGGGGCGAGGAGCGCGACACCGACGACGCCGACGGGGCGGTGACGGCGGCCGCCGCGGCGCGGCCCGGGCTTGCGGCGATCGTCGCGGCGCTGCCGGGGTTCATCGGCGAGATCGAGCAGGCGCCGCCCGCCTTCTCCGCGATCAAGGTCGCCGGCCGGCGCGCCTACGATCTCGCCCGCCGCGGCGAGCCGGCCGAGCTCGGCGCCCGGCCGGTGCGCATCGACCGCTTCGTGCTGGTCGACCAGCCCGATCCCGACCATGCCCGCTTCGAGGTCGATTGCGGCAAGGGCGCCTATATCCGGGCCCTCGCCCGCGATCTCGGCCGGCGGCTGGGCTGCCTCGGCCACGTCGCCGCGCTCCGCCGCACCCGGGTCGGGGCATTCGCCGAAGCGGCCGCTTTTTCGCTGGATAAACTGGCCGAACTGTGGCAGAAGTCGCCCCCGTTCGAGCACCTCCTCCCGGTCGAGACCGCGCTGGCCGACATCCCGGCACTGGCCCTGACCGGACCCCAGGCGGACCGCCTGCGTCGCGGCCAGCCGATCAAGGTGCTGCACACCGCCGATGGCACCGTGTGCGCGAAGGTGGCGGGCAGGCCGATCGCCGTGGCCGAGGTCATGGCGGGCGAGGTCCGCCCGGTGCGTGTGTTCAACCTCTAGTCGCGAAGGAGAGGTCGATGTCGGTTGCGGCGGAGCGCAAGAAGGCGCTCATCGAAGAATTCGCCACCAAGGCGGGAGACACCGGCTCTCCCGAGGTCCAGGTGGCCATCCTGACCGAACGGATCAACAACCTGACCGAGCACTTCAAGGGCCACGCCAAGGACCTGCATTCCCGGCGCGGCCTGCTGCTCATGGTCAGCCAGCGGCGCCGGCTCTTGGACTATCTCAAGCGCAAGGACAGCGCGCGCTACGAGGCGCTGATCCAGAGGCTCGGGCTGCGCAAGTAGCCCGAACGGGCCGACGCCGCCCGGCGGGGGGCGCGGCCATGACCGGGAGCGGCGGCCGACCTATCCCTCTGAAGACTGGCAGGGGTGTTCGGATGCGAGGCCGCAGGCTCCCCCGCGCGGGTTCCGTGCGCCGGTGCGCGCGCGACCCGCATCAGGCATGGCGGGAGGGGCCACGGGCCACCCGCCGGGCCGGCGCCGAATAGGCGGCGCGGGCCTCAGGTGGAAGCAAGAGAGAGAACATGTTCCAAATCCACAAAACCGAATTGACGTGGGGCGGGCGCAAGCTCGTCATCGAGACCGGGCGCTTCGCCCGCCAGGCCGACGGCGCCGTGCTCGTCACCTACGGCGAGACCGCGGTGCTGTGCACCGCCACCGCCGCCAAGGCGCCGCGACCGGGCGTCGATTTCTTCCCGCTCACGGTCAACTACCAGGAAAAGACCTTCGCCGCCGGCAAGATTCCCGGCGGCTTTTTCAAGCGCGAAGGCCGCCCCAGCGAGAAGGAGGTGCTGACCTCGCGCCTGATCGACCGGCCGATCCGGCCGCTGTTCGCCGACAATTTCCGCAACGAGACCCAGGTGGTCTGCACGGTGCTGAGCCACGATCTCGAGAACGATCCCGACATCGCGGCGATGATCGGCGCCTCGGCGGCGCTGACCGTCTCGGGCGTTCCCTTCCTCGGCCCGATCGGCGCGGCGCGCGTCGGCTACATCAACGGCGACTACGTGCTCAACCCGTCCGCGGCGCAGATCGAGGAGACCAAGCTCGACCTCGTCGTCGCCGGCACCGCCGACGCGGTGCTGATGGTCGAATCGGAAGCCCACGAGCTGCCCGAGGACGTCATGCTCGGCGCGGTGATGTTCGGCCAGCGCTCGTTCCAGCCGGTGATCGAGGCCATCATCCGCCTCGCCGAGCGCTGCGCCAAGGAGCCGGTGGTGGTTCCCGAGCGCAAGGATTACGACGCGATCATGCGCCGCTTCATCGCCGGCGGCATCGAGGATGCCCTGCACGAGGCCTATGCCGAGAGCCTCAAGCAGGTCCGCCACGACAAGGTGGACGCGGTCAGGCGCCGGGCGATGGAACTGCTCGCCGACAGCGAGCACGACCCGGTCGCCGCCGCCGACGCCTTCAAGTCGCTCGAGAAGAAGGTCGTGCGCGGCAACATCCTGAAGACCGGCCGGCGGATCGACGGGCGCGACACGCGCACCGTGCGGCCGATCGTCTGCGAGATCGGCGTGCTGCCGCGCACCCACGGCGCCGCCCTGTTCACCCGCGGCGAGACCCAGGCGCTGGTCGTCACCACGCTCGGCACCGGCGAGGACGAGCAGATCATCGACGCGCTCGAGGGCGAATACCGCGAGAGCTTCCTGCTGCACTACAACTTCCCGCCCTATTCGGTGGGCGAGGTCGGTCGCATGGGCTCGCCCGGGCGGCGTGAGATCGGCCACGGCAAGCTGGCCTGGCGCGCGCTGCGGCCGCTGCTGCCGGGGAAGGAGGACTTCCCCTACACCATCCGCGTGGTGTCCGAGATCACCGAATCGAACGGCTCCTCGTCGATGGCGACGGTGTGCGGCTCGTCGCTGTCGCTGATGGATGCCGGCGTGCCGCTCAAGGCGCCGGTGGCCGGCATCGCCATGGGGCTGATCAAGGAGGACGGCGGCTTCGCCGTGCTCTCCGACATCCTCGGCGACGAGGACCATCTCGGCGACATGGACTTCAAGGTCGCCGGCACCGCCGCCGGCGTCACCAGCCTGCAGATGGACATCAAGATCACCGGCATCACCGAGGAGATCATGCGCATCGCCCTCGACCAGGCGCGCGAGGGCCGGCTGCACATCCTCGGCGAGATGGCCCGGGCGATCAGCGCGGCGCGCGAGGGCGTCAAGTCGACGGCGCCGCGCATCACCGTGATCACCATCCCCAAGGACAAGATCCGCGAGGTCATCGGCACCGGCGGCAAGGTGATCCGCGAGATCACCGAGAAGACCGGCACCAAGATCGACATCGAGGACGACGGCACGATCAAGGTCGCCGCCACCGACCAGTCGGCGGCCGACGAGGCGATCACCTGGATCAAGTCGATCGTCTCCGAGCCCGAGGTCGGCGTGATCTACAAGGGCAAGGTGGTCAAGGTGGTCGATTTCGGCGCCTTCGTGAACTTCTTCGGCACCCGCGACGGCCTGGTCCACATCAGCGAGCTGGCGCCGCGGCGCGTCGCCAAGGTGACCGACGTGATCAACGAGGGCGACGAGGTGCGGGTCAAGGTGCTCGGCATCGACGAGCGCGGCAAGGTGCGCCTCTCGATGAAGGCGGTCGACCAGGCCACCGGCGAGGACATCTCGGCCAAGCCCAAGGCGCCCGACGCGACCAGCGCCGGCTGAGCGCCCCGGCGAGCGAGGCCAGCGGGCCGCGGCGATGCCGCGGCCCGTTTCGTTTCCCGCGACCTACGCCGCGAGCGCGAGCAGATGCGCCGCCAGCTCGTCGGGCCGCGAGAAATAGGCCGAGTGGCTGGCGTCGATCGAGAGTACCTTCCCGCACGGCATCGCCGCCTGCATCGCCCGCTGCAGCGGCAGCGACACCGCGCGGTCCTGCAGCAGCTCGAGATAGACGCGCGGCACGCGTCCAAAGGCGGCCTCGCTGAGCGCGAGCGGGGTCAGCGTCGGCGCGATCGGCTCGGGCGCGAGCAGGAGCCGCGCCAGCGCGATGTCGTCCTCGGCGCAGTCGGCATAGAGCGCCTCCCGGTAGGCGCTTTCGCGCAGCATGTCCCACGCCTCCTCGCGGTTCACGTCGAGGTTGGCCCGGATCAGCGATTGCGTATCGCGCTGGCCGTATTCGAGCACGCGCTCGCCGCCGGGGATGAGGAAGGCGGCGAGATAGACCAGCGTCCGGATCTTGCCGGGGCGATGCTCGGCGGCCTGGCTGATCACCATGCCGCCACGGCTGTGGCCGACCAGGATCACCGGGCCGTCGGCGCTGTCGATCGCCTCGCACACCCGCCCGGCGCAGCTTGCCAGCGACACATCCTTCGCCGCCGTCCGGTCGCGCCCGTGCCCCGGCAGATCGACGGCCATGACCTTGTGCCCGGCGCGCTCGAGGCGCGGCACGATCTTGTGCCAGCACCAGGCCGCGTGCCAGGAACCGTGGACCAATAGATATGTGCTCATCGTCGGATGCTCCGTTGGTTGGCGTGCGATCCGGGGTGTAGGTCGCGATGGCACCGCGCGGCTATCCGCTTCTTGCCGTGGAATCGGGGCGCTGTTACCGGCCGGCCCGGTCGGTTTCCGGCGTATTTCGGGCGAATCCCGGCCACCGGCGGCGGCGTGCTATAGTCGGCGGCAGGATCGCAGGGGAGTCGGGGGCAGATGCTGGCCGAACGCCGCCTCGCCGCCATTCTTGCCGGCGACATCGCCGGGTATTCACGCCTGATGGGCGCCGACGAGACCGGCACGCTCGAACGCCTCAAGGCGCACCGGCGCGAACTGATCGATCCGCAGATCGCCGCCCACAAAGGCCGCATCGTCAAGACCACCGGCGACGGCATCCTGATCGAATTCCCCTCGGTCGTGCAGGCGGTGGACTGCGCGGTGGCGATCCAGCACGGCATGGGCGCGCGCAACCGCGACGTCCCGGCCGAACGGCGCATCGAGTTCCGCATCGGCATCAACCTGGGCGACGTCATCGCCGACGAGGGCGACATCTTCGGCGACGGCGTCAACATTGCCGCCCGGCTGGAGAGCCTGGCCGAGCCGGGCGGCGTGCTGGTGTCGCGCAACGTGCGCAACCAGGTGCGCGACAAGCTGCCCTACCGCTTCGACGACATGGGCGAGCACGAGGTCAAGAACATCGCCCGGCCGTTGCGGGTGTTCCGGGTGCGAATCGACGACAAGCCGGCCGACGAGCTGACCGCCGCCCGCGCCGTGCTCGCCCGGCCGGCGATCGCGGTGCTGCCGTTCCAGAACATGAGCGGCGACGCCGAGCAGGAATACTTCGCCGACGGCATCACCGAGGAGATCATCACCGCGCTGGCGCGTTTCCGCGAGTTCCCGGTGATCGCGCGCAACTCGACCTTCATCTACAAGGGCCGCGCGGTCGACGTGACCAGGGCGGCGAAGGAGCTCGGCGCGCGCTACGTGCTCGAGGGCAGCGTGCGCAAGGCGGGCGGGCGGGTGCGCATCACCGCGCAGCTCATCGACGGCGCCACCGGGCATCACCTGTGGGCGGAGCGCTACGACCGCGATCTCGCCGACATCTTCGCGGTGCAGGACGAGATCACCGAGCGGGTGGCGGGCGAGATCGCGCCGGCGGTGCGGCTGGCCGAGACGCAGCGCACGGCGCGCAAGCCGCCCGAAAGCCTCGACGCCTGGGACCATTACCTGCGCGGCCTGATGCACGCCAACCGCTACACGCGCGAGGACAACGAGGCGGCGCGGCGCGAGTTCGAGGCGGCGCTGCGGCTGGCGCCCGATTTCACCGCGGCTTATGCCGGGTTGACGCTGGTCGAAATCTCCGAGGCGCTTTTCGGCTGGTCGGCCTATGCCGACGCTTTTCGCCGGGGCCTGGCGCACGCCCGCCATGCCGTCCAGCGCGACAGCGCCGACGCCCTGCCGCACGCCGCGCTCGCCTTCGGCTACGTCTTTGGCGGCGACCGGGCGGCCGCGATCGACGAGGCCAAGCAGGCCGTCACGCTCAATCCGAACCTGCCCCATGTGTGGCTGGCGCTGGGATTCGCTTTGCTGTTCGCCGGTCGTCCGTCCGAGGCCATCGAGCCGATTCAGCGGGCGGTCGCGGCGGGGCGCAACGAAGGCTGGCTCTGGTGGTCGTACGCGGCGCTGGCCCTGTCCTCTTATCTGATCGGCGACTACCAGGGTGCCGTCGCCGCGGCCAACCGGTCCCGCGCGCTGCTGCCCGACTTTCCGCGCACGCGGGCCTATGCCATTGCCGCGCTGGCGAAGCTCGGCATGCAAGAGGAGGCCGCGGAGGAAGCGGCGGAAGTCCGCCGGCGCTGGCCGCAGTTCGACGCCGGCAGCTTCGATGTCCTGCCGCTGTTGCCCGAGCAGCGCGCCCATCTCCTCGACGGCCTGCGCCAGGCGGGGATGCCCGTCGACTGAGCGCCCGCCTCAGCCGCCGTTGTTGTTCTCGCCCGGCTGCGGCGGCGGCATGCCGATGGCGTGGTAGCCGGCATCGACATGGTGCACCTCGCCGGTGACGCCGGCCGAGAGATCGGAGAGCAGGTAGAGCCCGGCGCCGCCGACATCGTCGAGCTGGATGTTGCGCTTGAGCGGCGAGTTGTCGCGGCTCATGCGGTAGACGTAGCGGGCGGAGCCGATCGCCGAGCCGGCCAGCGTGCGCATCGGCCCGGCCGAGACGGCGTTGACGCGGATGCCGGCGGGCCCCAGATCGGCGGCGAGGTAGCGCACGCTCGCCTCGAGCGCCGCCTTGGCCACGCCCATCACATTGTAGTTCGGCATCACCTGGGTCGAGCCGATATAGGTCAGCGTCAGCAGGGCGCCGCCGCGCTCCATCAGCGGCGCGGCGCGGCGCGCCACGTCGGTGAACGAGTAGCAGGAGATGTTGAGCGTGCGCAGGAAATTGGCCCGGCTGGTGTCGACGTAGCGGCCCTTGAGCTCCTCCTTGTCGGAATAGGCGATGGCGTGGACGACGAAATCGAGCCGGCCCCAGCGCTCGCGCAGCGCGGCGAAGACGGCCTCGAGGCTCGCGTCGTCCTCGACGTCGCAGGGCAGCACCAGGCTGCTGCCGACCGATTCGGCCAGCGGCTGCACGCGGCGGGCGAAGGCCTCGCCCTGGTAGGTGAAGGCCATCTCGGCGCCGTGCCGGCGCAGCGTGCTGGCGATGCCCCAGGCGATCGAATGGTCGTTGGCGACGCCCATCACCAGGCCGCGCCTGCCCGCCATCAGTGCTCGCGTTTCGCTCATCGCCGCGTCAATGCTGCTGGAGGGGGGGCCGCGCGCGGGCGCGCCGGTGCCTAGGCGTCATGGCGGCGGAATGCCAGGGTGGCGTTGGTGCCGCCGAAGCCGAAGCTGTTCGAGATGACGAGATTGAGCCGCATGTTGTCGCGGCGGTCGCGCACGATGGGGAAGCCGGCGGCGCCGGGATCGAGGTTCTCGATGTTGGCCGAGGCGGCGATGAAGTTCTCGCGCATCATCAGCAGCGAATAGATCGCCTCGTGCACGCCGGCGGCGCCCTGGGCGTGTCCGGTCAGCGACTTGGTCGAGCTGATCGGCGGCACCCGCTCGCCGAAGACCGCGCGGATGGCCTCGAGCTCGGTGATGTCGCCGACCGGGGTCGAGGTGCCGTGGGTGTTGATGTAATCGACCGGCCCGTCGAGGTCCTTGACCGCCATGCGCATGCAGCGCACGGCGCCCTCGCCCGAGGGCTGCACCATGTCGACGCCGTCGGAGGTGGCGCCGTAGCCGACCAGCTCGGCGTAGATCCGGGCGCCGCGCGCCTTGGCGCGGCCGAGCTCCTCGAGCACCAGCGCGCCGCCGCCGCCGGAGATGACGAAGCCGTCGCGGCCGGCGTCGTAGGGGCGCGAGGCCTTCTCCGGCGTGTCGTTGTACTTCGAGGACATCGCCTGCATGGCGTCGAACAGCACCGACAGCGTCCAGTCCAGCTCCTCGCCGCCGCCGGCGAACATCACGTCCTGCTTGCCCCACTGGATCAGCTCGGCGGCGTTGCCGATGCAATGGGCGCTGGTCGAGCAGGCCGAGCTGATCGAGTAGCTGAGCCCCTTGATCTTGAAGGCGGTGGAGAGGTTGGCGGAATTGGTGCTCGACATCGCGCGCGGCACCATGAACGGGCCGACCCGCTTGGGGCCCTTCTCGCGCGCCAGGTCGGCGGCGAGCACCAGGTTCTTGGTCGAAGGCCCGCCCGAGCCCATGATCAGGCCGGTGCGCTCGTTGGAGACGTCCTTCGGCTCGAGCCCGGAATCGGCCAGCGCCTGTTCCATCGCCAGGTAGTTGTAGGCGGCGCCGTCGCCCATGAAGCGGCGCAGCCGGCGGTCCACCGCCTGGTCGAGGTCGATCTTGAGCGAGCCGTGCACCTGGCTGCGGAAGCCGAGCCGCTTGTAGTCCTCGGCGGCGGTGATGCCCGAGCGCCCCTGGCGCAGCGATTCCACCACCTCGGCCTGGTTGTTGCCGATGCTGGAGACGATGCCGATGCCGGTGACGACGACGCGCCGCATGGAATCCCGCTCAGGCGCCCTCGGGCGCCGTGAAGAGGCCGACCCGCAGGTCCTTGCTCTCGTAGGCGAGCTTGCCGTCGACCTTCATCAGGCCGTCGGCGATGCCGAGCACGAGCTTGCGCAGGATCACCCGCTTGATGTCGATGTGATAGGACAGCCTGCGCGCGGTTGGCAGCACCATCTCGCTCAGCTTGACCTCGCCGACGCTGAGCGCGCGGCCGCGGCCGGGCGCCTTGAGCCAGCCGAGGAAGAAGCCGAGCAGCTGCCACATGGCATCGAGGCCGAGGCAGCCCGGCATGACCGGATCGGACTCGAAATGGCAGCCGAAGAACCACAGGTTCGGCTTGATGTCGAACTCGGCCTCGATCTCGCCCTTGCCATACTTGCCGCCGCTGTCGCTGATCCTGACGATGCGGTCGACCATCAGCATCGGCGGCAGCGGCAGGCGCGCGTTGCCCGGCCCGAACAGCCGGCCGTGGGCGCATTCGATGAGCTCGTCGTAGGAATAGCTGTTTTTCTGGCTCACATCTGATCCGAAGCGGGAGGCGTGCCGAAAACGCGCCGAACGCGGGCGCAGGGCCGCATCCGGTCCGCGACTGTAACCGATTGTCCAGTCAGGACTAAACCAGAAATCAGCGGCCTCGCCAAGGGCGCGGGGGACACTGCCACCGGGCGTCCGCCGGCGGGCTTTAATGCTTACAAAAAGCGCACTACAATGCGATAGCTATTCAAATCTATGCGGATGCGAATTATATACCGGGCATGACGACCGGCCGCCCCTACACCGAGGTCCTGAGCCGCTTGCGCGCGGCGGGCCTGCGCCCGACCCGCCAGCGCCTGGCCTTGGCCAAGCTGCTCTTCGAGCAGGGCCACCGGCATGTCAGCGCCGAGAGCCTGCATGACGAGGTGCTGGCGGCGGGCCAGCGCGTCTCGCTCGCCACCATCTACAACACTTTGCACCAGTTCACCCGCGCCGGGCTGCTGCGCGAGGTCGCGGTCGAACCGGGCAAGGCCCAGTTCGACACCAATGTCTCGGACCACCACCATTTCTTCTTCGAAGCCTCGGGCGAGCTGCGCGACGTTCCCGGCAGCGCCGTCCAGCTCTCCGCCCTTCCCAGTCCGCCCAGCGGCACTGCGGTGAGCCGGGTCGACGTGATCATCCGGGTCGCGCCGGTAAAGGACTAAGGTCCTATTTCGCTGCCGGCCGGCGAAAATATTCTAGAATAATTCTAAACTATTGACAGCCTCGCCGGGCCGGTCCATATGGAGGGCCGTGGCGGGCCTTTCCGCCGCCGATTTCCGCAGTCGTTGCCGAAACACGGAGGACATCATGCCGAAGCTTTCCGGAACCAAGACGCACCAGAACCTGAAGGACGCCTTCTCGGGCGAGAGCCAGGCCAATCGCCGCTACCTCTATTTCGCCCAGAAGGCCGACGTCGAGGGCTTCAACGACGTCGCCGCCGTCTTCCGCTCGACCGCCGAGGGCGAGACCGGCCATGCCCACGGCCATCTCGAATACCTCTCCGAAGTCGGCGACCCCGCGACCGGCGAGCCGATCGGCGACACCAAGCTCAATCTGAAGGCCTCGATCGCCGGCGAGACCCACGAGTACACCGACATGTACCCGGGCATGGCCAAGACCGCCCGCGAGGAGGGCTTCGCCGAGATCGCCGACTGGTTCGAGACCCTGGCCAAGGCCGAGAAGAGCCACGCCGGCCGCTTCAAGAAGGCGCTCGACACCCTCGCCTGAGGCGCGCCAAGCCAATGCCGGCGCGGCGGGAACGCCGCCGCGCCGGCGACGCGGCCCCCGAATGGCCGCCCCCGGATAGGCCGGGGGCAAGGCGGTCGGGGCGCCCGCGTCCCTACCAGGCCTCTCCCCGTCCCCGATCCGGGAAGCACGATATGCGCGAAGGCAGTCTCGAATCACCGACCCGCCATCCGCTCGACTGGCAGGATCCCGACTTCTACGACATGGCGAAGATCGACGCCGAGCTCAGGCGCGTCTTCGACATCTGCCACGGCTGCCGACGCTGCTTCAACCTCTGCGACAGCTTCCCGCGCCTCTTCGACCTGATCGACGAATCGCCGACGGGCGAGCTCGACGAGGTCAGGAGCGAGGATTTCAAGCCGGTCGTCGATGCCTGCACGCTCTGCGACATGTGCTTCATGACCAAGTGCCCCTACGTGCCGCCGCACCAGTTCAACCTCGATTTCCCGCACCTGATGCTGCGCTACCGGGCGGCCGAGCTGCGCCAGGGCAAGGTGCCGTTCGCGGCGCGCCAGCTCACCCGCACCGACCGCAACGGCCGGCTGGCCGGGGCGGTGGCGCCGCTCGCCAACTGGGCGAGCGACACCGCCAACGGCCTCACCCGGCCGCTGATGGAGAAGGCGGCCGGCATCCACCGCCAGGCGGCGCTGCCCAGGTTCCACGGCAAGACCTTCGTCGCGCGCGGCCGGGCCGAGGCGCCGGCGCGCAACGAGGCGGCGCCGGCCAGGGGCCGCAAGGCGGCGCTCTTCGCCACCTGCTTCGTCAACTACAACAACCCGGCGATCGGCGAGGCGGCGCGCAAGGTGCTGGCCCATAACGGCGTCGCCACCGAGGTGGTCTATCCCGGCTGCTGCGGCATGCCCCAGCTCGAGCACGGCGACCTCGCCGCCGTGGCCGAGAAGGCGCGCAAGACGGCGGCCGCCTTCAAGCCCTATCTCGACGACGGCTACGACGTGATCGCGCTGGTGCCCTCCTGCGCGCTGATGCTGAAATTCGAGTGGCCGCTGATCCTGCCCGGCGACGCCAATGTGAAGCGGCTGGCCGAGGCGACCTTCGACATCACCGAATACGTCGTCGACATCGCCCGCAAGGAAGGCCTGGCGCCGGGGCTGAAGCCGCTGCCCGGCGGCGTCGCGCTGCACATCGCCTGCCACGCGCGGGCGCAGAACATGGGCGCCAAGGCCGCCGAGATGATGCGGCTGATCCCGCAAGCCGAGGTGGCCGTGATCGAGCGCTGCTCGGGCCACGGCGGCTCGTGGGGCGTGATGAAGGAGAATTTCGAGGTCGCGCTCAAGGTCGGCCGCCCGGTGGCCAAGGCCGCCGCCGACAGCGGCAAGGCCTTCGTCGCCTCGGAATGCCCGCTCGCCGGCGACCACATCGTGCAGGGCATGGCCCGCCTCGACGGCGCGCCGGCGAAGGTCGAGCACGCCAGCCATCCGATCGAGCTGTTCGCCCGGGCCTACGGCCTGGTCTGATTTTGCGGAGAAGGACCGATGATGATGAAGCCGATGAAGCGCCGCATCGCCCGCGAGGACATCCTCGACTTGGGCGAGTTCGAGAAGCTGCGCGCCGCGCGCCGTGCCGAGATGGTTGCCGTGAAGGCCAATCGGCGGATCGCCGTCGGCCCCCATGCCACCTTCTACTTCGAGAACTACGACACCATGTGGTGGCAGGTGCACGAGATGCTGCGCATCGAGAAGGGCGGCGAGGCCCAGATCGCCGACGAGCTTGCCGCCTACAATCCGCTGATCCCGCAGGGCGCCGAGCTGGTTGCGACGCTGATGTTCGAGATCGATGACCCGGTTCGCCGCCACGAGTTCCTGAGCCGGCTCGGCGACGTCGAAGAGACGATCACGTTGACCGTCGGCGGCGAGGTCGTGCGCGCGGTGCCCGAGAGGGACGTCGAACGCACCACCGCGGGCGGCAAGACCTCGTCGGTGCACTTCCTGCACTTCCCGCTCACCCCGGCGGCGGTCGCCGCCTTCAAGGACCCGGCGCAGCCGGCGGTGCTGGCGATCAACCATCCCGAATACAGCCACATGGCCGGGCTGCCGCCGGCGGTGCGCCGGGCCCTGAGCGACGACCTCGCCTGAGCGGGGGCGCCGCGCGGTCTACTGGATAATCTCGTCGGGATAGACCCCCCAGAGCTGGGCGCGCGGCAGGAAGCCGCGCACGCCGCCGGCATCGACCCGGCACCAGGCGTCGCGGCAGGCGAGCAGGCGGACCCGGACCCCCGGCTCGAGCTGGGCCGCCGGCTCGGCGGTCGGCTCGGGTTTGGCCAGCAGGCTGCGCATGCCGCCGGTGACCAGCGCCGCGCGCTGGCCGCTGAGCAGGCTCTTGTGCACCCAGCCCTCGGCGCAGTCCTGGTCGCGGATCCGCCGCCAGTATTCGAACTCCGCCACCACCTCGACCGGCAGGCCGCGGCGCACGAACTGCCAGGCGATCGGATAGCGCACGCCCGGCCCGGTGCGGACGTTGACCTTGTCGGAGGCGAGGCTGACGAAACGCGGCACCGGCAGGCCGGTCTCGCCGCCGCGCTCGGGCGCCGGGCGCGGGCCGTCCTCGGCGGCGAGCGCCGCGGCGGCGAGCAGGCAGGCGAAAAGGACGACGAGCGGGCGAGGGAACAAGAGCGAACCGGTGCGGGGCTGCGCGAAGCCGCGCCGAAGCGCGCGCAGCCCGTTATGCCAAGCCGCTCGCCGCAGGGTCAAGGCCGCGGCGGCGGCCAAATTGTCTGGCCGGGGGCGATCTGCTAGAGAAGGCAAGCCGGGCCCCGCCCTCCCGGCCTCGGGAGCGTCTCATCCATGCCGCAGTCGAAGAAGAAGCCGATCGTCGTCGTCACGCGCAAGCTGCCGGATGTCATCGAGACCCGGATGATGGAGCTGTTCGACACCCGCCTGAACGTCGACGACCACGCCATGACCCAGGCCGAGCTGGCCGAGGCGGTGAAGGCGGCGGACGTGCTGGTGCCCACCGTGACCGACCGCATCGACATGGCGGTGCTCGCCCACGCCAACCCCAACCTGCGCCTGATCGCCAATTTCGGCAACGGCGTCGACCATATCGACCTCGCGGCGGCGCGCCAGCGCGGCATCACCGTCACCAACACGCCGGGCGTGCTGACCGAGGACACCGCCGACATGACGATGGCGCTGATCCTGGCGGTGCCGCGCCGGCTGATCGAGGGCGCGCTGGTGCTGCAGCAGGGCAGGTGGCACGGCTGGTCGCCGACCTGGATGCTGGGCAAGCGCATCTGGGGCAAGCGCCTCGGCATCATCGGCATGGGCCGCATCGGCCAGGCGGTGGCGCGCCGCGCCCGCGCCTTCGGGCTGTCGATCCACTACCACAACCGCAAGCGCGTCGCCGCCGAGATCGAAGCCGAGCTCGAGGCGACCTACTGGGAAAGCCTCGACCAGATGCTGGCGCGGATGGACATCATCTCGGTCAACTGCCCGCACACGCCGGCGACCTTCCACCTGCTGTCGGCGCGGCGCATCGACCTCCTGCAGCCGCACGCCTACATCGTCAACACCGCGCGCGGCGAGGTGATCGACGAGAACGCGCTGACCCGCAAGCTGCGCAAGGGCGAGCTCGCCGGCGCCGGCCTCGACGTCTTCGAGCACGAGCCCGCCGTCAACCCCAAGCTGGTCGAACTCGCCAACGTGGTGCTGCTGCCGCACATGGGCTCGGCCACCATCGAGGGCCGCATCGACATGGGCGAGAAGGTG
>CAYTWJ010000023.1:0-16555 GCA_964442055.1 uncultured Rhodospirillaceae bacterium
GTGCTGTTCTCGAGCGGGGTCGGCTATTTCGAGCGCGAGGGCAAGGTGCAAGGTGACGCCACGGTGGAGCTGCAGTTCCGCACCGAGCAGATCCGTGACATCCTCAAGTCCCTGGTGCTCATGGACCTGAGCGGCGGGACGATCGCGCCAGTCACGTACTCGCCGCGCGATCCGCTCGAGCGCGTGCTGAGCTCCTTCTCCGTCAACATCAGCGATGACCCCAACCTGCAGGAGCTGTGCAAGCGCCTGCGCATGCCCGCCGTTGCCATCACCGACAGCAACAACCTCTTCGGCGCGCTCGAATTCAGCCAGGCGATGGCGGCTGCCGGCATCCAGCCGATCATCGGCTGCCAGATCGCGCTGGCGCGCGAGGAGAGCGACGGCGGCCTGGCCGCGGCCAAGGCCGGGCGCCGGCCCGAACCGGAGCCGCTGGTCCTGCTGGCCCAGGACGAGGGCGGCTATCGCAACCTGATGAAGCTGTCTTCGAAGGCCTTTCTCGACACCCCGCCCGGCGAGACGCCGCATGTCGCGCTCGCCGACCTCGCGGCCCATGCCGCCGGCCTGATCTGCCTGAGCGGCGGCGCCGCCGGGCCGGTCGGGCGCCTCGTCGCCGAAGGCCAGGCGGCGGCCGCCGAGGCGCTGCTCGGCCGCCTCAAGGCGATGTTCCCCGGGCGCCTCTATGTCGAGCTGCAGCGCCACGGCATGGCCGACGAGCGCCGCGTCGAGCCGGTGCTGCTCGATCTCGCCTACGCGCTCGACCTGCCGCTGGTCGCCACCAACGAATGCTTCTTCGCCGACGAGGAGATGTACGAGGCGCACGACGCGCTGCTCTGCATCGCCGAGGGCAGCTATGTCGGCCAGAGCGATCGCCGGCGCGTGACACCCGACCATCGCTTCAAGTCGGCCGAGGAGATGCGGCTGCTCTTCGCCGACCTGCCCGAGGCGGTGGACAACACGCTGGCCATCGCCCGGCGCTGCGCGGTGATGGCCGAGGAGCGCAAGCCGATCCTGCCGCGCTTCCCGACGCCGTCGGGCGAGAGCGAGGCCGAGGCGCGCCGGCGCACGGCGGGCGCCGGCCTCGACCGCCGTCTCGAGGCGCTCGGGCTGGAGGCCGAGGCGGCGCGGCCCTATCGCGAGCGGCTCGCCTACGAGCTCGACGTGATCGTCGACATGGGCTTCCCCGGCTACTTCCTCATCGTCGCCGACTTCATCCAGTGGGCGAAGGCGCAAGGCATCCCGGTCGGGCCTGGCCGCGGCTCGGGCGCCGGCTCGGTGGTGGCCTGGGCGCTGACCATCACCGACCTCGACCCGCTGCGCCTCGGGCTCCTGTTCGAGCGCTTCCTCAACCCCGAGCGCGTGTCGATGCCCGATTTCGACATCGACTTCTGCCAGGACCGGCGCGACGAGGTGATCCGCTACGTGCAGCGGAAATACGGCCAGGACCAGGTGGCGCAGATCATCACCTTCGGCAAGCTGCAGGCGCGCGCCGCGCTGCGCGACGTCGGCCGCGTGCTGCAGCTGCCGCTCGGCCTGGTCGACCGCATCTGCAAGATGGTGCCGAACAATCCGGCCAAGCCGGTGACGCTGCAGCAGGCGATCGACGGCGAACCCCGCCTGCAGGCCGAGCGCGAGCGCGAGGAAGGCGTGGCGCGCATGATGGCGGTGGCGCTCAGGCTCGAGGGGCTCTACCGCAACGCCTCGACCCACGCCGCCGGCATCGTCATCGGCGACCGGCCGCTGGCCGAGCTGGTGCCGCTCTACCGCGATCCGCGCGCGGCGCTGCCGGCGACGCAGTTCTCGATGAAGTACGTCGAGGCGGCGGGACTGGTGAAATTCGACTTCCTCGGCCTCAAGACGCTCACCGTGCTCGACCGCGCGGTCAAGCTGGTGGCCCGGCGCGGCATCCGCCTCGACCTCGCGCATCTGCCGCTCGACGACCGGCCGACCTACGAGATGCTCGGGCGCGGCGAGACGGTCGGCGTGTTCCAGCTGGAAAGCTCGGGCATGCGCGATGTGCTGCGCCAGCTCAAGCCCGACGGCTTCGAGGACATCGTCGCCCTGGTCGCGCTCTACCGGCCGGGGCCGATGGACAACATCCCGCGCTACATCCACTGCAAGCACGGCCAGGAGCAGCCCGACTACCTGCACCCGTGGCTCGAGCCGATCCTCAAGGAGACCAACGGCGTCATCATCTACCAGGAGCAGGTGATGGAGATCGCCAAGGTGCTGGCCGGCTACTCGCTCGGCGAGGCCGACCTGCTGCGCCGCGCCATGGGCAAGAAGATCAAGGCCGAGATGGACGCGCAGAAGGAGCGCTTCATCGACGGCGCGGTCGCCAGGGGCGTGCCGCTCGCCCGCGCCGCCTACATCTTCGAGCTGGTCGAGAAGTTCGCCGGCTACGGCTTCAACAAGAGCCACGCCGCCGCCTATGCCCTGGTCGCCTACCAGACCGCCTATCTCAAGGCCAATTTCCCGGTCGAGTTCCTCGCCGCCTCGATGAGCCTCGACCTCGCCAACACCGACAAGCTCAACGTCTTCCGCCAGGAGCTCGGCCGGCTCGGCATCGCCTTGCTGCCGCCCGACGTCAACCGCTCGGGGGTCGAGTTCGGCGTCGAGTTCGAGGCCGGGGCCAAGGGCGCCATCCGCTACGCGCTGGCGGCGGTGAAGAACGTCGGCGCCGCGGCGATGGCGGCGATCGTCGCCGAGCGCGAGCGCGGCGGGCCGTTCCGCGACCTGCACGACCTGGCGGCGCGGCTCGATACCGCCGCCGTCAACAAGCGCATGATCGAGAACCTGGCCAAGGCCGGCGCCTTCGATGCGCTCGAGCCCGACCGCGCGCGCGCGCTGGCCTCGGTCGAGCCGATGATGAAGGAGGCCGCCGCCGCCGGCGAGCGGCGCTCGAGCCAGCAGGTGTCGCTGTTCGGCGAGGCGGAAGCGGCGCCCGCCAGGCTCGCCGGCGTCGCCGAGGTCGAGCCGTGGTCGCCGATGGACCAGCTCGCGCGCGAGTTCGAGGCGATCGGCTTCTACCTGTCGGCGCACCCGCTCGACGCCTACGGCGCGACGCTGACCCGCCTCGGCGTGACGCGCTACGCCGACATGCTGCGCGGCCTCGGCCAGGCGGTCGGCCGCTACAAGCTGGCCGGCACGGTGATCGGGCGCCAGGAGCGCACCTCGGCGCGCGGCACCCGCTTCGCCTTCGTGCAGTGCTCGGACCCCTCGGGCATGTTCGAGGTGACGGTGTTCTCCGAGCAGCTCGCCGCCGCCCGCGAGCTGCTCGAGCTCGGCAAGTCGCTCATTTTCCATGTCGACGGGCGGCTCGACGGCGAGCAGCCGCGGCTGACCGCGCAGGCGATCGAGAGCCTCGACAAGGTCGCCGCGCGCGGCGCGGCGGGGGTACGCATCTTCCTCGCCGACGAGCGCCCGGTCGCCGGCGTCGCCAACCTGCTCGCCAAGGCGGGCAAGGGGCGCGGCCAGGTGGCGCTGGTGCTGCGCCTCGACGACCAGCACGCCGAGGCCGAGCTGCGCCTGCCCGGCGCCTTCGCCGTCTCGCCGCAGGTGCGCGCGGCGCTCAAGGCGGTGCGCGGCGTCGTCGACGTGCAGGAAATGTGACCTGCCGCTTCGGCCCGCCACGCCGCCAGCAAGCTGAAAGGCCGCCGGTGGGGGACCGGCGGCCTTTTCCTGTGGAGGTTGCGGGGTCCGGCGCGGGCGCGGCGGGGGCGCCCCTCGGGGCGGCCGCCGCGTCTGCCTTCGGTCCGCGAGCGTATGGACAAGAACATAACAGGAACGGACAAACCCGTCAAGCCGGCGGTCGCGGCGGGAACCCAGCATTTCTCTTGCCTTTGCCGGCCGGCGCGGCTACAACCCGCCGCGTTCAAACCCTCACGCGGGCTTGCGGACCGGCGGGGAGACATCCCGCGGGCCGCTCCGGTGTCCGGCGCATCGCCCAGGCGAAGCGGCCGGGCGGCGCCCGCGGCGGATCAACCGGAAAAGGACCTTCGCAGCCATGACCCTGCCGACCTTCAGCATGCGCCAGCTCATCGAGGCGGGCGTGCATTTCGGCCATCAGACCCACCGCTGGAACCCGAAGATGCAGCCCTTCCTCTTCGGGGTGCGCAACAACGTCCACATCATCGACCTGCAGCAGACGGTGCCGATGCTGCACCGGGCGCTGCAGGCGGTGCGCGACGTCGCCGCCGGCGGCGGCCGCGTGCTCTTCGTCGCCACCAAGCGCCAGGCGTCGGAGCCGATCGCCGAGTGCGCCAAGCGCTGCGGCCAGTACTACGTCAACCACCGCTGGCTCGGCGGCATGCTGACCAACTGGAAGACCATCTCGCACTCGATCAAGCGGCTGAAGACGCTCGACGAGCAGCTTGCGGGCGATCCCAACGCCCTCGGCGTCACCAAGAAAGAGATGCTGCACATGACGCGCGAGCGCGACAAGCTCGAGCGCGCCATCGGCGGCATCAAGGACATGGGCGGGCTGCCCGACATCCTGGTGGTGATCGACACTCTCAAGGAGGACATCGCCGTCGCCGAGGCGCGCAAGCTCGGCATCCCGGTGGTGGCGGTGGTCGATTCCAACTCCGATCCCACCGGCATCGCCTATCCGGTGCCGGGCAACGACGACGCGCTGCGCGCCGTCAGCCTCTACTGCGAGCTGTTCGCCGGCGCGGTGCTCGACGGCATCCAGGCCGAGATCGCGGCCAGCGGCGGCGATGTCGGCGAGCAGGTCGAGCTGCCGGCCGAGACGGTCCCGGGCGAGGGCGCGGCCGAGAGCGCGCCACCCGGCGCCTGAGGCCGGCATCCGTGAGGCGGACGGGCCGTTTCGCCCGCCCGCCGTCAACCGCACGATTTTGAGGACAGGTTCATGGCCGACATATCCGCCGCCCTGGTGAAAGAGCTGCGCGCCAAGACCGGCGCCGGCATGATGGACTGCAAGAAGGCGCTGGCCGAGAGCGCCGGCGATCTCGAGGCGGCCGTCGACTGGCTGCGCAAGAAGGGCCTCGCCGCCGCGGCGAAGAAGGCGGGCCGCGTCGCCGCCGAGGGCCTGGTCGGGGTGGCGGTCGCGCCCGGCGCCGGCGCCGTCGTCGAGGTCAATTCCGAGACCGACTTCGTCGCCCGCAACGACAAGTTTCAGGCGATGGTGCGCACCGTCGCCGGGGTCGCCCTGGCGGTCGGCGGCGACCTGGCGGCGCTGGGCCGGGCGCCCTATCCGGGCGCCGGCCGGACGGTGCAGGAGGAGATCATCAACGCCATCGCCACGATCGGCGAGAACATGACCCTGCGCCGTGCCGCCGCCCTCAAGGCCGAGCCGGGCGTCGTCGCCGCCTACGTCCACAATGCCTTCGCCGAGGGGGTCGGCAAGATCGGCGTCCTGGTGGCGCTGAAATCGGCCGGCAAGCGCGAGGTGCTCGAGGCCTTCGGCAAGCAGCTGGCCATGCACGTGGCGGCGGCGAACCCGCAGTCGGTGCGCGTCGCCGAGCTGGATTCGGCGGCCATCGAGCGCGAGCGGGCGGTGCTGGCCGAGCAGGCGAAGGTCTCGGGCAAGCCGGCCGAGATCGTCGCCAAGATGGTCGAGGGCCGGCTGCGCAAGTTCTACCAGGAGGTGGTGCTGCTCGAGCAGACCTTCGTCATCGACGGGGAGACCCCGGTGAACAAGGCGGTGGCCGCCGCCGCCAAGGAGGCGGGGGCGCCGATCGAAGTCATCGGCTTCGTCCGCTTCGCGCTGGGCGAGGGGGTCGAGAAGCAGGCCGACGATTTCGCCGCCGAAGTGGCCAAGATCGCCGGCTGAGCGGGCCCAAGGTCTGCCGCCCGCCGCCGCGTTTTGCGGCCGGGCGGCGATCGTGTATTGTTCCGCCGCACGAAACCGGCCGCGGCGGCGCCGCTGCGGCGGCCGGGCGCGAGTATTTGCCCCATTGGATCGCCGATGACTTCTGCCGTCCGTTACCGCCGGGTCTTGCTCAAATGCTCGGGCGAGGCGTTGATGGGCGACAGCCCCTACGGCATCGACTTCGCCACCGTCGACCGCGTGGCCGAGGAGGTGAAGTCGGTGCTGGCGCTCGGCGCCGAGGTCTCGCTGGTGATCGGCGGCGGCAACATCTTCCGCGGCGTCGCCGGCGCGACCCAGGGCATGGCGCGGGCGTCGGCCGACTATATCGGCATGCTGGCCACCGTGATCAATTCGCTGGCCATGCAGCACGCGCTGGAAAGCCGCGGCGTCGAGACCCGGGTGCTGTCGGCGATCCCGATGGCCAGCGTATGCGAGCCCTACATCCGCCGCCGCGCCGTGCGCCATCTCGAGAAGGGACGGGTGGTCATCTTCGCCGCCGGCACCGGCAACCCGTTCTTCACCACCGACACCGCGGCGGCCTTGCGCGCCGCCGAGATGGGCTGCGACGCGCTGCTCAAAGGCACCAAGGTCGACGGCGTCTATTCCGCCGACCCCAAGCTCGACCCCAAAGCCACCCGCTACGAAACCCTGAGCTATCTCGACGTCCTGTCGAAGGATCTCAAGGTGATGGATGCAACCGCGATCAGCCTGGCGCGCGAGAACCGGATCCCGATCCTGGTCTTTTCGTTGCAGGAGCCCGGCGCCTTGGCCAAGGTGCTGACCGGCGAAGGGCGCTGCACCGTGATCCGCGGCGACTGATCGCGGCGGCGGAGAAGGGAGGAACACGGCCGTGGCCGAACCCGATATCGACGACCTGCAACGGCGGATGGACAAGGCGCTCGAGGTCCTGCGGCACGAATTCGCCGGCCTGCGCACCGGGCGCGCCTCGGCGAGCATGCTCGATCCGGTGGTGGTGCACGCCTACGGCGCCGACATGCCGATCAACCAGGTCGGCACCGTCAACGTGCCCGAGCCGCGCATGATCACGGTCCAGGTCTGGGACAAGGCCAACGTCAAGGCGGTCGAGAAGGCGATTCGCGACGCCAATCTCGGCCTCAACCCGCAGTCCGACGGCCAGCTCGTCCGGGTGCCGATCCCCGAGCTCAACGAGCAGCGGCGCAAGGAGCTGACCAAGGTCGCCGGCCATTACGCCGAGCAGGCGCGCGTCGCTGTGCGCAACGTCCGCCGCGACGGCATGGAGGAGCTCAAGCACCTGTTGCGCGACCATGAGATGAGCGAGGACGACCACAAGATGTGGCACGACGAGGTGCAGCGCATGACCGACGAGGCGGTGGCCAAGATCGACGAGACTCTGGCGCACAAGCAGAAGGAAATCATGCAGGTATGACGACGCCGGCCGTATCGCCGCTCGCCGCCGGCACGCCGGCCCCGCCGCGCCACGTCGCCATCATCATGGATGGCAACGGGCGCTGGGCCAAGGCGCGCGGCCTGCCGCGCGGCTTCGGCCACCGGCGCGGCGCCGACGCGGTGCGCGACGTCGTCGTCGGCTGCCGCGAGATGGGCATCGGCTACCTGACGCTCTACGCCTTCTCCTCCGAGAACTGGAAGCGCCCGGCGAGCGAGGTCGACGACCTGATGGACCTGCTGCGGGTCTACATCCGGCGCGAGCTCGAGGAGCTCAACCGCAACGGCGTCCGCGTGCGCATCATCGGCGATCGCTCGCGTCTGCCCGCCGATATCGTGACGCTCGTCGCCGATGCCGAGCGGATGACCGCCGGCAACGGCGCGCTGACGCTGATCATCGCCCTCAATTACGGCGGCCAGGACGAGATCGTGCGCGCCTGCCGGCGCATCGCCGAGGAGGTGAAGGCCGGCCGCCTGCGCACCGACGAGATCGATGCTGAGCTGTTCCGGCGCCATCTCGAGACCGCCGGGATTCCCGACCCCGATCTCCTGATCCGCACCAGCGGCGAGCAGCGGCTCTCCAACTTCCTGCTCTGGCAATCGGCCTACAGCGAGTTCGTCTTCACCGACACCTTGTGGCCCGACTTCTCCAAGCAGCACCTGGCCGCCGCCGTGGGCGAGTTCCAGCGGCGGGAGCGCCGCTATGGCGCCAGCTCCGGCTAAGGCCCGGATGCCGGCCGCCGGCCGCCGTTCGATCGCCGGCAACGGGCTGGTGGCGCGCATTGCGTCTGCGGCCGTGCTCATGCCGGTGGCGGTGCTGGCTGCCTGGTTCGGCGGCTGGCCTTTCGACCTCCTGGTGACGGCGAGCGCCGTGCTTTTGTTGAGCGAGTGGTGCCGTCTCACCGACAACAAAGAGTTTTATCTCGCCTTCGCGCTGAAGGCGGCGCTGCTCGCCGCGACCCTGCTGGCGGCGCCGGCGCAGGGCTTCCTGATCGCCTTCATCGCCCTGCTCTTTGCCGTCCCCGTGGCGGCGCTGGTCGCCCGTGCCCTGAAACGGCCGCCGGACTGGGCCGCGACCGGCATGCTCTATTTCAGCCTGCCCGCGCTCGCCCTGATGTGGCTGCGCGCGTCGCCGGCGGAGGGCCGCGAACTGGTGCTGTGGCTGTTCGCGGTGGTGTGGGCGACCGATGTCGGCGCCTACGCGGCCGGCCGCGCCATCGGCGGGCTGAAGCTGGCGCCGCGGCTCAGCCCGAACAAGACCTGGGCCGGCCTCGCCGGCGGCGTCGCCGCTGCCGCGGTGACCGGAGCCGGCGTCGCCGTCGCGCTCGACGGCGCCGTCGCGCCGACGGCGGCCGTGAGCGGCGGGCTGGCGCTGATCGAGCAGGCGGGCGATCTGGCCGAATCGGCGGTCAAGAGGCATTTCGGCGTCAAGGATACGGGGACCCTCATCCCCGGCCACGGCGGCCTGATGGATCGGCTCGACGGCCTGCTATTCGTCGCGCCGGCAGTGGCGCTGATCGTCCTGCTGAGCGGCGGAGCGGCGCCATGGCGGTGATCGCCGCGCGCGCGGCGGCGAGCACGCCGAGGCGGCTGACCATTCTCGGCTCGACGGGATCGGTCGGCTGCAGCACCGTCGACCTGATCGAGCGGTCGCAGGGCAGCTACCAGGTCGAGGCGCTGACCGCGTTCGGCAACGTGCCGCTGCTGGCCGAGCAGTCGCGGCGGCTGCGGCCGCGCCTGGCCGTGGTCGGCAACGAGCGCCATTATCCCGCCTTGAAAGCCGCGCTGGCCGGGAGCGGCATCGAGGTCGCCGCCGGCCGCAACGGCTTGCTCGAGGCGGCGGCCCGGCCGGCCGACTGGGTGATGGCGGCGATCGTCGGCGCGGCCGGCCTGGAGCCGACGCTGGCGGCGATCCGTCGCGGCGCCACGGTGGCCCTTGCCAACAAGGAATGCCTGGTCTGTGCCGGCGAGCTGGTTCTGCGCGAGGCGCGCACGCACGGCGCGACCCTGCTGCCCGTCGATTCCGAGCACAATGCGATTTTCCAGGTGTTCGATTTCAGCCGGCCCGAGGCCGTCGAGCGCATCATCCTGACCGCCTCGGGCGGGCCGTTCCGGACATTGAGCCTGGCCGAGATGCGCGACGTCACGCCGGCGCAGGCCGTGGCGCATCCGGTCTGGAGCATGGGGGCGAAGATTTCGGTCGACTCGGCGACCCTGATGAACAAGGGGCTTGAGCTGATCGAGGCGCAGTACCTGTTTCCGGTGCCCGCCGAGCGGATCGAGGTGCTGGTTCATCCGCAGGCGGTGGTCCACAGCCTGGTTTCCTATGTCGACGGCTCCGTGCTCGCCCAGCTCGGCACGCCGGACATGCGCACGCCGATCGCGGTGACGCTGGCCTGGCCGGCGCGCATGAGCACCCCGGCGGCCCGGCTCGATCTCGTCGCGCTCGGCCGCCTCACCTTCGAAGCCCCTGATCCGGTTAGGTTTCCGGCCCTCAACCTGGCGCGGCAAGCCTTGCAAACCGGGGGGGCGGCCCCTACTATCCTGAACGCCGCCAACGAGGTCGCCGTCGACGGCTTCCTGAACGGCCGCATCGGCTTCCTCGACATTGCCCGTATTGTCGAGCGCACCCTCGAACTGGTCCCGACGACGGTGATCGACGACCTCGATGCGGTGCACGCAGCCGATGCGGCGGCCAGGCAAGTGGCAGCCGGTCTGCTCGGTCGCCGTGACGGTACGGTAACCGCGCCGGGAACAGCTTGAGCTAAACGATGGATTTCTTTTCCGGTCTGCCCACCTACATCCTGCCGTTCCTGGTGGTTCTGACGGTCATCATCTTCGTCCACGAGGCCGGCCACTATCTGGTCGCGCGCTGGAACGGGGTGAAGTTCGAGGTCTTCTCGATCGGCTTCGGCCCGGAATTGTTCGGCTGGTTCGACCGTCGCGGCACGCGCTGGAAGGTCAGCGCGATTCCGCTCGGCGGCTACGTCAAGTTCTTCGGCGACGCCTCGGCGGCGTCGGAGGCGGACGGCGCCGCGCTCGAGAGCATGTCTCCGGCGCAGCGGGCGGTCTCGTTCCATCACAAGCGGCTGAGCCAGCGCTCGGCCATCGTCGTCGCCGGACCGGCGGCGAATTTCATTTTCGCCATAGTGGTCTATGCCGCGCTCTTCAGCACGGTCGGCCAGCCGTTCACCCCGGCCGTGGTCAGCGGCGTGCTGCCCGGCAGCCCGGCCGAGGCGGCGGGCTTCGAGCCCGGGGACAAGGTCATCCAGGTTGACGGCACGGCGATCGAGCGCTTCGAGGAACTGCGCACCTACGTCGCTTTGCGCGCCGAGACGCCGATCGAGGTCACGGTGCTCCGCCGCGGCGCGCCGGTGCGCCTGACCGTGACCCCGGCCCGGGTCGATCTGCCCGACGGCTTCGGCGGCACGCACAAGGTCGGCCAGATCGGCATCCGATTCGGCGGCCTCGAGTTCAAGCGCCATTCGCCGCCGAGTGCGGCCTGGTATGCGGTGCGTGAGACGGCGACGGTGGTGGGCGCCACATTCACCTATGTCGGGCGGGTGGTCACGGGGCGCGAATCGGGCGAGCAGATCAGCGGGCCGCTCGGGATCGCCAAGATCTCCGGCGACGTCGCCCAGGTCGGCCTGGTGTCGCTGGTTTCGCTGATGGCGATGCTGTCGGTCGCCATCGGCCTGATCAACATTTTCCCGGTGCCGCTGCTCGACGGCGGCCACCTGCTGTTCTACGGGATCGAAGCTCTGCGCGGCCGGCCGCTGTCGGCCCGCGTCCAGGAATACGGGTTCCGCATCGGCCTTGCCTTGGTGCTGTCGCTCATGCTCTTTGCCACCTGGAACGACCTGAACCGCCTCCAGGTCATCAGCTTCATCACCGGGCTGTTTTCCTGACGGGGCGGCAAGAGGGGACGGAAGGCGGGACCGATGCGGGTGGGGGATGCGATCGGGGCGGCGCGGCGGGCGCTGCGGCGCTGCGGCCTGGCACTGGCGCTGGCCGCCGCCCTTGCGGTTCCGGCGCTCGCCCAGCAGGGCGACCGAGTGAGCGAAATCATCGTGCAGGGCAACCAGCGCATCGAGGCCGAGACCGTCCGCTCCTACATGGCGATCGTGCCCGGCGACCGCTTCGACGACGAACGGATCGACCGCTCGCTGAAGACCCTGTTCGGCACCGGCTATTTCCGCGACGTGACGATGCGCCGCCAGGGCAACGCGCTGGTGGTCAGCGTGGTCGAGAACCCGATCATCAACCGCTTGGCCTTCGAGGGCAACCGGCGCATCAGCGACGAGACGCTGCAGCGCGAAGTCCAGCTCAAGCCGCGCCAAGTCTACACCCCGGCCAGCGTCCAGCGCGACTTGCAGCGCATCCTGCAGATCTATCGCCGCTCCGGCCGCTTCGCCGCGACGGTCGAGCCGAAGGTGATCCAGCAGCCGCAGAACCGCGTCGACCTGATCTTCGAGATCAACGAGGGGCCGCTGACCACGGTCGATCGCATCCGTTTCGTCGGCAACCGCCGCTTCTCGGACGCGCGCCTGCGCGAGGAGATCCTGACCAAGGAATCCGCCTGGTACCGCTTCCTCAGCACCGACGACACCTACGATCCCGACCGGCTGACCGAGGACCGGGCGCAGCTGCGGCGCTTCTACCTGTCGCGCGGCTACGCCGATTTCCGGGTGGTCTCGGCGGTCGCCGAGCTGATGCCCTCGCGCGAGGCGTTCTTCATCACCTTCTCCGTCGAGGAGGGCGAGCAGTACAAGTTCGGCAAGATCGACCTGCGTTCCGAGATCAAGGCGGTCGATGTCGAGCGGCTGCGCGCGCTGATCACCACCAAGCAGGGCACGACGTACGACGCCGAGGCGATCGAGAAGATCATCCAGGAGCTGACCTTCGAGCTCGGCCGCCAGGGCTACGCCTTCGTCGACGTTCGCCCCGACGTGAACAAGAACGCCGAGAAGCGCGAGATCGACCTGACCTACGTCGTCAACGAGAGCCCGCGCGTCTATGTCGAGCGCGTCAACATCAGCGGCAACGTCCGCACGCTCGACAGGGTGATCCGCCGCGAAATCCGCCTCGCCGAGGGCGACGCCTTCAATACGGCGAAGCTGCGGCGCTCGCGCGTTCGCCTTCGCGGCCTCAATTTCTTCGAGAAGGTGGAAATCAAGGAGCAACGCGGCTCGACCCCCGACAAGGTGGTGATCGATGTCGAGGTGCAGGAGAAGTCCACCGGCGAGCTGACCTTCGGCGCCGGCTATTCGACCGCCGACTCGATCCTCGGCGACGTCTCGCTGCGCGAGCGCAACCTGCTCGGCCGGGGCCAGGACCTGCGGCTCGGCCTGGTGCTGTCGCCGCGGCGCCAGCAGTTCGACCTCGGCTTCACCGAGCCCTATTTCCTCGACCGCGAGCTCGCCGCGGGCTTCGACCTGTTCAGGCGCCGGCTCGACCTGCAGCGCCGCAGCGGCTACGACCAGGACAGCTCCGGCGGCGCGCTGCGCGCCAGCTTCCCGATCACCGAGGAGCTGTCGCAGCAGGTCTATTACCGGCTGCGCCACGACCGGATCGAAAACGTCGATTCCAGCGCCTCGCGCTTCATCCGTGACCAGGCCGGCGGCAGCGTCACCTCGCTGGTCGGCTATATCCTCGCCTACGACCGCCGCGACGACCGCATCGAGCCGACCAAGGGCTACATCCTGCGCGGCGGCCAGGACTTCGCCGGCCTCGGCGGCACCGAGCGCTTCGTGCGCAACACCATCGGCGGCACGCACTATTTCCCGGTCGCCGAAAAGGTGGTGCTCAGCCTCGGCGCCGATGCGGGTTACCTGTTCCTGCTGGACCAGTGCGGGGCCCCGAGCCTGTGGGGCTACCTGTTCGGCATCGGCAAGGACGTCAGCATCAACAACCGCTTCTTCCTCGGCGGCGACTCCTTGCGCGGCTTCGAGGCGGGCGGCATCGGCCCGCGGGACATCGTGACGGCCGACGCGCTGGGCGGCAACATCTACTACAAGGGCACGGCGGAGCTGGAATTCCCCCTCGGCCTGCCCAACGAATTCGGCATCAAGGGCCGGGTCTTCACCGAGGCCGGCTCGCTGTTCACGGTCGACGAGTCGGGGCCCGAGGTGGTCGACAGCGGCTCGCTCCGCGTCTCCTCGGGCGTCGGCCTGTCGTGGCGCACGCCGTTCGGCCCGATCCGGCTCGACCTCGGCTTCCCGATCATCAAGGAAAGCTACGACCAGGAAGAGCTTTTCCGTTTCAGCTTTGGCACAAGGTTCTGACATGGGTATGGACAGATGGATTGCCGGTACCGCCGCGCTCGCCATGGCGGTGCTGGTCGCGGTGGCACCGGCGGCGGCGCAGAAAATGCCGGCCGCGGCGGTGGCGGTCGTCGATTCGCAGCGCATCGGCCGCGATGCCGCCGCCTTCAAGAGCGCCCGCCAGCAGCTCGACCAGTACCGCGCCGGCTACCAGGCCGAGATCGCCCGCGAGGAGGAGGCGCTGCGCACCGAGGAGCAGGAGCTTTCCCGCCAGCGCACCGTGCTGGCGCCCGACGCCTTCGAGGCGCGCCGGCGCGACTTCGAGCGCAAGGTCACCGAGGTGCAGCGCCGGGTCCAGGACCGCTCGCGCCAGCTCGAGCAGTCGTTCAACGGCGTGCGCGCCGAGGTCGGCAAGCAGCTCGTCGCCATCGTGCGCGAACTCGCCAACGAGCGGGGCATCACCCTGGTGCTCGATCGCGCCCAGGTCATGTTCCACGCCGACAGCATCGACGTCACCGGCGAGGTCCTGAAGCGCCTCGATCAGCGCCTGCCCTCGGTGAAGGTCTCGGTGCCGGCAGGAAAATGACCGCATGGCCGACCCGCGCTTCTTCTTCAATCGCGGGCCGCACCGCCTGGCCGAACTGGCGCGCCGCAGCGGCGCCGAGCTGGCGAACGCCGCCGATGGCGAGCGGTTGATCCGCGACGTCGCGCCGCTCGACCGCGCCGGTCCCGACGATCTCTCCTTTCTCGACAATCCGCGCTATGTCGCGCTCTTCGCCGCGACCCGCGCCGGCGCCTGCATCGTTGCCGCCAAGCACGCGTCGCGGGCGCCGCAGGGCTGCGCGCTGCTGATCAGCGACCGGCCCTACCGCGCCTACGCCCTTGCCGCCCGGGCCTTCTACCCCCCCGAGCCGGCGGCGGCGGGCATCCACCCGCGCGCGGTGGTCGACGACACGGCCCGCCTCGGCCACGGGGTCGCGGTCGCCGCCGGGGCGGTGATCGAGGCCGGGGCCGAGATCGGCGCGCGATCCAGCATCGGCGCCAACAGCGTCGTCGGGCGGAACGTGCGCATCGGCGCCGATTGCCGGATTGGCGCGCTGGTCTCGCTCAGCCATTGCGAGATCGGCGACCGTGTGACGCTGCTGCCGGGGGTGCGCATCGGCCAGGACGGCTTCGGCTTCGCCCCCGACCCCGCGGGGCATGTCAAGGTGCCGCAACTCGGCCGCGTCATCATCGGCGACGATTGCGAGATCGGCGCCAATTCCACCATCGACCGCGGCGCCGGCCCCGACACGGTGATCGGCCCGGGCTGCTGGATTGATAATCTGGTGCAGATCGGGCACAACGTGACCGTCGGCCGCGGCTGCATCATCGTCGCGCAGGCCGGCGTTGCCGGCTCGAGCCGGCTCGGCGATTTCGTCGCGCTGGGGGCCCAGGGCGGGATCGCCGGTCATCTGACCATCGGCAACGGCGCCCAGGTGGCGGCGCAGAGCGGGGTGATGAACGACGTCCCCGCCGGGGCGGTCGTCTGCGGGGCGCCGGCGGTGCCGATCAAGCAGTTCTTCCGCCAGGTCGCCGCGGTGCAGCGGCTGGCGCAGAAAAAGGGGTTGGAGGGATGACCGATCTGGTTGTCGACAGCGCGCTCGGCAGCGCCGACATCGTGCGGGTGATGCGGATGATCCCGCACCGCTTCCCGATGCTGCTGATCGACCGCGTCGTCAACATGAAGCCCGACGAGAGCGCCGTCGGCATCAAGAACGTCACCATCAACGAGCCGTTCTTCCAGGGCCATTTCCCGGCCCAGCCGGTGATGCCGGGCGTGATGATCATCGAGAGCATGGCCCAGACCGCGGCTGTCCTCGTCGTGCACACGCTGGGCGACCAGGCGGAGGGCAAGCTGGTCTATTTCATGAGCGTCGACGACGCCCGCTTCCGCCGCCCGGTGGTGCCGGGCGACCGCATGCACATCCACGTCACCCGCGAGCGCCGGCGCGGCAACGTGTGGAAGTTCTCGGCCAAGGTCGATGTCGACGGCCATTTGGCCGCCGAGGCGACGTTCGCCGCCATGATCCTCGACAACAAGTAGGCGCCAATGCCGCAAGTGCATCGAACCGCCATCGTCGAGGACGGCGCGCGCCTGGCCGACGACGCCGTCGTCGGCCCCTATTGCTGCGTCGGCGCCGAGGTCGAGCTGGGGCCCGGCGTGCGGCTGGAGGCGCACGTCGTCGTCGCCGGCCGGACGCGCGTCGGCGAGGGTACCCGCGTCTTCCCCTTCGCCTCGATCGGCCACCAGCCGCAGGACATGAAGTTCAAGGGCGAGAAGTCCGAGCTGGTCATCGGCCGCCACAACGTGATCCGCGAGAACGTCACCATGAACCCCGGCACCGAGGGCGGCGGGCTGATCACTTCGGTCGGCGACCATTGCCTGTTCATGGCCGGCGCCCATGTCGCGCACGACTGCCGCCTCGGCGACCACGTCATCATGGTCAACAACACCCTGCTCGGCGGCCATGTCGAGGTCGGCGACCATGCGATCGTCGGCGGCCTCTCGGCGGTGCACCAGTTCGTGCGCATTGGCAAGCACGCGATGATCGGCGGCATGACCGGCGTCGAGCAGGACGTCATTCCCTTCGGCCTGGTCACCGGCAACCGCGCCAGCCTGGTCGGCCTCAACCTGGTCGGCCTCAAGCGCCGCGGCTTCGAGCGCGAGGAGATCGCCAGGCTGCGCAGCGCCTACGCCGAACTCTTCGGCGCCACCGCCGGCACCTTCCAGGAGCGTCTCGAGGCGACGGCGCCGCGATACGCCGACAGCCGGCTGGTGCAGGAGGTGGTCGCTTTCATCCGCAGCGCCTCGTCGCGCGGCGTCTGCCAGCCGCCCGCGAATGCCGGTGCCGCCTAAGCTCGGCCTCGTTGCCGGCGGTGGCGGTCTTCCTCGGCTGATCGCGGCTGCCTGCGGCGAGCAGCGGCGGCCGCTGTTCGTCGCCGCCATCGACGGCGCCTGCGACCCGGCGACCGTGGCCGGCAGCGTCCATCTCTG
>CAYTWJ010000024.1:0-16404 GCA_964442055.1 uncultured Rhodospirillaceae bacterium
CGATCTTGTCGATGGCGTTGTGGCGGCCGACGTCCTCCATGTAAATCAGCGGCCGGTCGGCCTCGCACAGCACGCAGCCGTGGATGGCGCCGGCCTCGAGATAGAGCGAGGGCGTCAGGTTGATCGCCCTGGACAGCGCGTAGATCCACGACGTGCGCAGCACCGCGTCGCGCGGCAGCACGATCGATTCGAATTTCTCCATCACGTCGCCGAAGGCCGTGCCCTGGGCGCAGCCCGAGGTGAGGGTCTTCTTCTTCAGCTTCTCCTCGTAGTCGGTGCGCCGCTCGGTGCGCACGACGATGGTGTCGATCTCGCGGTCGTGGTCGATCGCGGTGATGCGGTCGTCGGGCCGCAGCATGTTCTGGTTGAGCAGGTAGCCGACGGCGAGGCAGTCGGGATAGTCGCCCACCGTCATCATGGTGACGATCTCCTGCCCGTTCAGGTAGAGCGTCAGCGGCCGCTCCTCGGGCACGACGACATCGACGGCGCGGCCGTGCTCGTCGCTGCCGGCGACGCGCCGGGTCAGGCGCCGGTCGGCGGGGTCGGGCCGGATGATCCAGCGGTCCATGCCTGGAATGATGGGGCGCGCTTGACCGGCTGACAAGCGGATGCTCCACTCCCGGCCGTCGTCAACAGGGGTCCAGACATGCAAGTTCTCGTCGTCACCGGCGGCAGCCGCGGCATCGGCGCGGCCACCGCGCGGCTCGCCGCGCGACAGGGCTACGCCGTCTGCGTCAACTATCGCCGCGACCAGGCCGCCGCCGAGCAGGTCGCCGACGCCATCCGCGACGGCGGCGGGCGGGCCATCGCCGTCGCCGGCGACATGGCGGTCGAGGCCGACGTGCTGCGGCTTTTCCGCGCGGTCGACGCCGAGCTCGGGCCGCTCACCGCTCTGGTCAACAATGCCGGCATCGTCGGCCGCGCCAGCCGGGTCGAGGCGATTGGCGAGGCCGAGCTGCGCGAGGTGCTGGCGATCAACGTCATCGGCCCGTTCCTCTGCGCCCGCGAGGCTGTGCGGCGCATGTCGACGAAGCGCGGCGGCAAGGGCGGCGCCATCGTCAACGTCTCCTCGGCCGCCTCGCGCCTCGGCAGCCCCAACGAATTCGTCCACTACGCCGCCTCGAAGGGCGCCATCGACAGCTTCACCATCGGCCTGGCGCAGGAAGTCGCCACCGAGGGCATCCGCGTCAACGCCGTGCGCCCCGGCCTGATCGACACCGAGATCCACGCCTCGGCCGGCCTGCCCGACCGGGTCGAACGCCTCAAGGACCGGGTGCCGATGAAGCGCGGCGGCAGCGCCGAGGAGGTGGCCGAGGCGATCGTCTGGCTGCTGTCGGCGCAATCGTCCTACGTCACCGGGGCGATCCTCGACGTGTCGGGCGGGCGGTGAGCGTGGCGGGCGCCGCCGAGCTGCCCGCCGATCTGGCCGATGCGATCGTCGCCCTGGCCCACAAGGCCGGCCGCGCCATCCTCGAAATCTACGCCACCGACTTCGCCGCCCGGGCCAAGGCCGACCGCTCGCCGGTCACCGACGCCGACGAGGCGGCCGAGCGCATCATCCTCGCCGGACTTGCACGGCTCTCCCCGGCGCTGCCGGTCGTCGCCGAGGAGAGCGTGGCGCGCGGCGCCGTCCCGGCGGTCGGCGCGACGCCGTTCTGGCTGGTCGATCCGCTCGACGGCACGCGCGAGTTCATCGACCGCAACGGCGAATTCACCGTCAACATCGCGCTGGTCGCGGACCGGCGGCCGGTGCTCGGTGTCGTCCATCTGCCGGCGACCGGCACGACCTATCTCGGCGCCGGTCCGGCGCACGCCTTTCGCATCGACGCCGACGGCAGCCGCCGCGCCATCGCCGCCCGCCGTCCCGCCGCCGAGGGCTACGAGGTGGTAATGAGCCGCAGCCACCGCGACGCCGAGACCGAGGCCTGGCTGCGCGGGGTCAAGGTGACGAGCATCGTCCATGCCGGCAGCGCACTGAAATTCGGCCGGCTGGCCGAAGGCGCCGCCGACCTCTATCCCCGCCTCGGCCCGACCAGCGAATGGGATACCGCCGCCGGCCAGGCGGTGCTCACGGCGGCCGGCGGCAGCGTGCGCACGCTCGACGGCGCCGGGTTGACCTACGGCAAGCCGGGTTTCCGCAACCCCGGCTTCATCGCCCGCGGCCGCGACTGAGCCTCAATGTTTGTGGCCGCCGTGCGCGCCGACGCCCGGCTTGTCCGCCTCGGCGCCATAGCCGCGCAACCGGTTGTAAGCGGCGACCTGCTCGGGCCCGAGCAAGGCCGTGGTCTCGACATGCGCGGCGAGATGCGCCGCCCGCAGCCGCCCGGCGAGATCGCCGATTTCGTCGGTGAGGGCGGCGATCCGCGCCGCGTCGGCATGCCGCTCGATGAAGAGCCGGTCGAGGGCCGCCTCGCGCTCGACGATCTGGCGGCCGAGCGCGGTCGCCGCCGCCTGCATGCGGGCGAAGATTTGCTCGAGCGCGCTGCGCTGCGAAGCGGTGAGTTGCAGCGTCGCGCCGAGGTCGAGGGCGTGGCGCGGGCCGGGATAGCCGTTGAGCTCGGCCGCCTTGGCGAAGCCCAGGCCGTCGCCGCGCAACAGGCCGGCGATGTCGTCGTCGGACAGCGCCTTGATGGCGCGGCCCCGCTCGCCCGCATAGGGCGAGGGCGAGGGCTCGGCTGCGGCCGTTACCGGCCCGAGCAGCAGGCTCGCGACCAGAAGCGAATGGAGATGCCTCATTCTCGTTTTCCTCCGATTGGCGACGCTCAGGCGAGGACGATGACGTCGTCGGCCGGCGGGTCGGCGTAGAGCCGCTCGACCTCGGCCGCGCGCCGCTCCAGCGCCGCGCGCTGGTTGATGTAGCCCTTGTCGGTGATCTCGTTGGCGTCGATCGAGGGCGGCTCGGTGAGCAGCAGCACGCGACCGATGCGCATCGACGAGCCCGCCTGCCGGGCGTTCCAGGCGGCCAGCCCCTCGCGCACCGCCCTGACCACCTCGGGCGCGCGCACGAGGAGATCCGGCGATGCGTGCGCCCTGGCGTCGCGGCAGAGTTCCTTGCAGGCGGCAAGATTGGGCCAGGCGAGCAGGCCGACATAGTTGCGGTCGTGGCCGGCGACCAGCGTGTCCTGCAGCGCCGGCGAGGCGGCGGCGAGCGCCGCCACGCGCAGGCCGCCGACATGCACCCAGGTGCCTGTCGCGAGCTTGAAGTCCTCGGCCGTGCGGCCGTCGAAGACGATGCCCTTGGCCGGATCGGCGGGATCGGCGAGGCGGCCGGCATCGCCGATGCGGTAGAAGCCCTCCTCGTCGAAGGCGTCGCGGGTCAGGTCGGGCCGGCCGAGATAGCCCGGGGTGACGTTGGGGCCGCGCACGCGCATCTCGAGCTTGCTGCCCGACGGCACGAACTTGATCTCGACGCCCGGCACGGGGATGCCGATCACGCCGGCGCGCTCGATGAGATAGTGCGCCGAAGTGGCCATCGGCGCGGTCTCGGTCGAGCCCCAGGACGAGGTCATCACCACGCGCTTGCCCAGCGTGCGGATCGACAGCGCCTCGAGCCGCTCCCACAGGTCCTGGGGCAGCGCCGCGCCGGCATAGAAGATGAGCTGCAGCCGGCGGAAGAAGTTGCGGCACAGCGCCTCGTCGCGTTCGAGATAGGGCAGCAGCATGTTGTAGCCGGCCGGCACGTTGAAGTAGATGGTCGGCGCGATCTCGGCCAGGTTGCGCGCCGTCTGCTCGATCAGCTGCGGTGCCGGCTTGCCGCCGTCGATGTGGAGCGTGCCGCCGTTCCTGAGCACGAGGTTGAAATTGTGGTTGCCGCCGAAGGTGTGGTTCCAGGGCAGCCAGTCGACCAGCACCGGCGGCGTCTGGCGCACGAACGGCCAGATCTGCGCCCCCATCTGCTGGTTGGCGCAGAGCATGCGGTGGGTGTTGACGACGCCCTTGGGCAGGCCGGTCGAACCCGAGGTGAACAGGATCTTGGCCACCGTGTCGGGTCCGACGCGGGCGAAGACGGCGTCCACCGCCGGCGTCGGCCGGGTGCGCAAGAGCTCGGCGAAACGCGTCGCGGGGCGGCCTTCCGGCTCGGCGGCGCTGACCACCAGCTCGACGTCGTCGAGGTCGAGCGCGTCGAGCGCGCGGGCGAACATCTGGCCGCTCGCGGCATAGACCAGGCCGGGCCGGACCAGCGAGAAGATGTGGCGCAGCTTGGCGAAATCGCCGCTCATCAGCGAATAGGCCACCGATACCGGCACCAGCGGCACGCCGGCGACGAAGCCGCCGAGCATCAGCAGCGCATGGTCGACGGTGTTGCCGGAGAGGATCATCACCGGCCGCTCGGGCCCCAGGCCGCGGTCGAGCAGCGCCTGGGCGATGGCGTCGGCGTGTTCGCGCGCCTCGGCGTAGCTGACCTTGCGCCAGCCGCCGGCGGCATCGCGCTCGGCGATGAAGACGCGCGCCGGGTGATCCTTGGCCTGGCGGCGCAGCATCTCGCCCACGCTCGCCTCGTAAGGCCCGAGCGGCTCGGGCGAGCGCAGGATGAAGCCGCCATCGGGATGGGGCGTCATCTCGACGCGGGCGGGTGCGAAGGCGATCTCGGCGAACGGCGGTTTGCCCATCGGTTTCTTTACGGCTCCCTGGACTCGAGCGCGCCCGGCGGGCCGGAGCGGCCGGCCAAGAATGGCCATTTCCCCCCGCCAAGTCGAGCCGCCGGAGCTAGCCGGCCGTTTCGAGCCAGAGGATCGCGACGAGGACGAGGAAGACCACGAACTCGATCGCGGTCGTGGCGATCAGCAGGAACGCGACCCGGCGGGCGGCCGGCTTCATCGGCTGCCAGGCCCGTTCCATGTACCAGCGCCAGGGCGCGAGCCAGCCCCAGCGCGCCCATTGGCGGAAGTAGCGCCGCAGGTCGCCACCCCACGACGCCAGGCTGCGGTCGACCTCGTCGAGGCGGCGCTCGCGCTCGGCGGCCGGCAGGGCGCCGTAATCGTCGGTGATGGTCAGGCGCGAACCGCCGGGGCGGGCCTCGGCGCGGACCGTGGTCGTCGCCTTCAGCCCGCGCTCGTAGGCGATGCGGCAGCCATCCGGCAATTCCTCGACGGCGAGCGCGGTTTCCAGCGTCTGCCCGTTGCTGAGGTTGCGGACGCGCATGAAATACCGGCCCGGCCCGTCGCGGCGCCAGACCTCGAAAATCAGCGCGGAGTTGATCCGCAGCAGGCGTTCGGCATCGCGCGCGAGCGGCAGCAAAGCCTGGGGGCGAAGCGGGGTCTCGACGCTGACCCAGGCCGAATCCGGCCCCGCGGCTTCGCTCATCGGCCGGGATGGGGAGCGATGAAGAGCGGCGCCGCCAACCCCCGCACCAGGATCTCGACGTCCATGCGCGACCGGTAGCCGCGCATGTTCCTGGGCCGCGGCGAGCCGATCACCACCAGGTCGGGGCGGCGCTCGGTCGCCGCCGCGAGCAGACAAGCCGCGGGCTTGCCGAGCTGGAATTGCCAATCGAAAGAGAGGCCGCGATCGCGGCACGCGCCGGCCAGCCGGGCCGCGTTCTCGGCGATCTCGCGCTCGAGCTGGTTCTCGACATAGCGGCCGAAGCGGATATGGGCGGCGGCGTTGTTGAGCCAGTCGTCGCCGAGCATCCCCTTCCAGAAATCCGGCACCACCACCAGGAGGTGCAGCATCGCGCCCGGCGCCGCCAGGGCGAAGGCGGCCGCTTCGGCCGCGCGCGCGCCCGGCGTGCCGTGACTGGCCAACAGAACGGAACGGAACTGCACGGACGAACGGAACCACTCTGGCGGACGGGGAAGCGCCGGCCGCCAAGGGCCGGCGCTTCCCCTTCCGGGCTTCAACCGATGAAGACGTACACCCCGAGCGCAATCAGCAGCGCCAGCGCGAGGGCGACGAAGTCCTCGCGCCGGTCGCTGACGAAGATCGAGAGCGCCGAGCCGCGATGGTAGCGGAACCCCTGCTCCTCGCGGATATCAATGTTCTGGCTGTTGTCCGACATGGCGCCATCTCCCTCAGATCGTCTCGCGCACGAACAGGACCACCACGATCAGCGACAGCACCGCCTTCAGCGTGCCGACGATGCCGCCGACCACCAGCGGCTCGCCTCCGGCCTGGCGGATCGTCGCCATGGTGATCTGCATGCCGAGGCCGGTCAGGCCGAAGGCGAACAGCCAGGCGATGAAGTCGCGGAACATGGCGATCTTCGGCGCGGTGTGGCGCACGGCGCGGTGCGCCGCCGTCAGGATCTTGTTGGCGTCGCCGGACAGGATCTTGGCGTTGACGACGCCGCGCAGCGTGTCGTCGTCGTCGATCGACATCACCTTCTTGTTCTCGATCAGGCGCTTCAGCGCCGCCTGCTGGTCGAGCCGCTGCACCTTGGGCAATTCGGCGCCGAGGGTGGCGACCTCGCTGTCCTTGAGCAGCTTGGCGGCGGGAATCTTGTTGTCGAAGTACGAGCCCTGGTAATGCTCCTTCGGCGCGAAGATGCCGGTCGACGACAGCGCGAACATGATGATGAAGCCAAGGACGAAGACCGGGAACTTCTCGAAGACCACCTGGGCGACGTTGACGCTCTGGCCCTGCGCGCTTTCCTCGCGGCTTACGAACCAGACCGCCAGCCAGAGCACGATGAACGGCAGGAACAGCACGCGGGTGATATTGAAGATCTCGGCGACCTTGAGCGTTTCGATGCCGGTCGGCTGGAAGGCGAGCGCGGCGCCCGCCACCTGGGCCGAGTTGAGGATGCCGGTGCCGGCCCAGGCGCCGAACTGGATGTGCCCCATGCCGAGGATGTTGCCGATCACCGGGAAGACGAACATGCAGCCGAGGCCCCAGAGCAGGATGGTGCCGATCGTGTAGGCGATGTCGATTGACTTCGCCTGCACCACCGGCGCCGAGGCGACCGCGGCCGAGACGCCGCAGACGCCGACGCCCGCCGAGAGCACGCCGGTCATCGAGTTGGTCATCGAGCGCTGGCGGCCGAACCAGAGCACCAGCCCGACGGAGCCGAGGACGAACACGCCGATCATCACCGCCGACAGCAGGCCAAGCTGGAAGATCTCGGCGAGGCTGTAGAGCGCGCCGAGCAGGATGACGCCGGTCTTGAGGCCGAGGCGCGACAGCCGCACGCCGTTCTGCGCCCAGGACGGGATGCCGATGACGTTCACGACGACCAGGCCGGTGACGATGCCGATGACCACGTAGTTCAGGCCGAGCACGTCGTGCAGGTAGCGGCCGCCCATCACCGGCCCCATCGCCCGGCTGAGCACGGCGACGTAGGGGTCGATGAACCAGCGGATCAGCATCGCCAGCAGCAGGATGAACATGCCGCCGGTGATGGCCGAGCTGTAATAGTCGAGGTTGCCCTCGCGGTGGCTGCCGAACCAGTGCCAGGCACCGACGACGACGGCGATCACCCCGAAAAAGTACGACAGGTTGATCATCGTCCCGGCCTGGCGTTTGGTGTTGAGATAGCCGAGCACGCCGTCGAGAGCGCCGGTCGAAACGAGAACGCCGATCGCGAGCATGATGACGCCCATGATCAGAAGCGCCGGATGCTTTTTCGTGTAGACCATGAGTGACTCCCCCCTGGACTTCCCGCCCCCGCTCGCCGCGCGGCGGCATCGCGGAGCTGGCTTCTTTCTTGGCACCGGGTGGGCCCGGTCGCGCCAGGGGGTGGGTGACGGCCCTCTCACGCCCGCGGCAGAAGCTGCCGGCAGATCGAGCGTCTGGCGGTGTCAGTGATGATCGGCGGCCTCCAGCCGCCTTTGCCCCCCAAGCGACCCAGCAACACCCAACACAATGCCGTAATATTCATCATTCCTCATTTACACGCCAGCCGAAATCGCGGCGATGCAGGTTCGGCGGCGGCGATCACCACCTCGAGTCGCAGCATGAACCTCATGTTCGTGCGATACGGGTCGCGGATTTATTAGCGAATCGATATTATATGGCCAGCCGTCAGCCGCGGGGATGCGGGCCCCTAGAGCCCGAGATAGGCCTGCCGCACCCGGTCGTCGTGCAAGAGCTCCTCGCCGGGCCCCGACATGACGATGCGGCCGTTCTCGAGCACGTAGGCCCGCGCCGCCAGCTTGAGCGACACCGCCACGTTCTGCTCGACCAGGATCACGGTGAGGCCGCGCCGGTGCAGGGCGCGGATGGTGGCAAAGACCTCCTGCACCAGGGCCGGCGCCAGGCCGAGCGAGGGCTCGTCGAACATGACGAGTTCGGGCTGCCCCATCAGGCAGCGGCCGATCGCCAGCATCTGCTGTTCGCCGCCCGACATGGTGCCGGCGAGCTGCCCGCGCCGCTCGGCCAGCCGGGGGAAGAGGGCGAACACCTCGTCCAGCGTCTGCCGCTCGCGGCCGCGGGCGCGCGGCAGCATGGCGCCCATCTCGAGATTTTCGAGCACGGTGAGCGAGGGGAAGATCTGGCGGCCCTCCGCCACCTGGCCGATGCCGAGGTCGCAGACCCGGTGGCTCGGCAGACCGCCGATGTCGCGGCCGCGGAAGCGGATGGTGCCGGCGCGCGGACGCTCGATGCCGGCGATGGTGCGGATCAGGCTCGACTTGCCGGCGCCGTTGGCGCCGACGATGGCGACGATGGTGCCCTCCTCGACCGCCAGCGTGACGCCGTCGAGCGCCTGCGCGTCGCCGTAATAGAGATCGAGGCCGTCGACGGCGAGGATCACAGCGCCTCCTCGCCGAGATAGCATTCGAGCACCGCCGGATCGCGCACCACCTCCTCCGGCCGGCCGGCGCAGATCACCTCGCCGTGGTGCAGGACGACGACGCGCTGCGACAGCGCCATCACCGCCCGCATGACGTGCTCGATCAGCAGGATGGTGAGGCCGGTGCGGCGGTTGAGGTCGCGGAACACGGCGACCATCTGGTCGGTCTCGGTCGGCCGCAAACCCGCCATCACCTCGTCGAGCAGCAGGAGCTTGGGCCCGGTGGCCAGCGCCCGCGCCAGCTCGAGGCGCTTGCGCTCGGGCAGCGTGAGGCTCGCCGCCGGCTGGTGGCGCTTGGCGGCGAGGCCGAGCGTCGCCAAGATCTCGCCGGCCCGCCCGCGCGCCTCGCGCACGCTTGGGCTGGCGTGCAGCGCGCCGATGATGACGTTCTCCTCGACGCTGAGGCCCTGGAAGGGCCGCACCAGCTGGAAGGTGCGGCCGATGCCGGCATCGCAAATCTGGTCGGGACGCAGGCCGTCGATGCGCCGCCCGGCCAGCGTCACGCTGCCGCCGTCGGGACGATAGACGCCGGCGACCAGATTGAAGATCGTGGTCTTGCCGGCGCCGTTCGGCCCGATCAGCGCGACGATCTCGCCTTGCGGCACGTCGAAGGCGACGTCGGCCACCGCGCGCAGGCCGCGGAAGCTCTTGGCGAGGCCGCGCACCTCGAGCAGCGCCGCCATTCAGCCCTCCCCGCCACCGCGCCGCACCAGCCGGAAGCGGCCGGCCAGCCAGGGCCAGATGCCGTTGGGCAGGTAGATGATGACCGCCAGCAGGCAGAAGCCGTAGAACACCCGCCGGATGCCGGGAATCTGCCAGCCCAGCGCCTCGGTCAGCGCGGTCAAGAGCTCGGCCAGCGTGGTCAGCACGAAGGCGCCGAGGATCGGGCCGAACAGCGTGCCGAGCCCGCCGATGATCGGCCCGAGGATGACCTCGATCGAGCGCTCGATGTTGAAGATCTGCTCGGGAAAGAGGTTGTTGTTGTAGAAGGCGATGAAGATGCCGCCGAGCGCGGTCATGCCGGCCGACAGCGCCACCGCGTAGATCTTGTAGCGGAAGGTGTTGATGCCGAGCGCCTGCGCCGCGTCCTGGTCCTCGCGGATCGCCTGCCAGTAATAGCCGGCGCGGCTGCGGGCGAGCGCGGCGCAGAGCGCGAAGGCGGCCGCGGTCAGCACCAGCATCAGGTAGTAGAACATCAGCGGCGGGCCGCGCAGGTCGAGGATGTCGATCCGCTCGCGGCTTTCCACCGGCAGGAAGAAGCCGGACGAGCCGCCGACCCAGTCGATGTGGTCGAACAGGATGCGGCTGAACTCGGCGAAGGCGATGGTCAGCAGGGCGAAATAGACGCCGCCGATGCCGAAGCGGAAGGCGAGAAAGCCGATCCCGGCGCCGCACAGCGCCGCCACGGCGATGGCCGCCAGCATGCCGAGCCAGGGGCCGATGCCGAAATGCACGAACAGCGCCGCGGAAACGTAGGCGGCGACGCCGACATAGAGCGCATGGCCGAGCGAAAGCTGGCCGGCGAAGCCCATCATCACGTTCCAGGCCTGGCCGACATAGGCGAAATAGAGGATCAGGATCAGGATCGACAGCACATGGCTGTCGACGACCAAGGGCGCGACCAGCAGCGCGCCGGCGAGCAGCGCCAGCAGCGCCAGCGTCCGCGGCGGCAACTGGCGCGCGAGGCCGGCGATCATGCCCGCCTGCCCAGCAGGCCCTGCGGGCGGAGCACCAGCACCAGGATCAGCAGCGCGTAGCTGAACAGGCTCTTGAGCGAGGGCTGCAGCAGGAAGCCGGCAAGGGCTTCCGATACGCCGATCAGCACGCCGCCGAGCAACGCTCCCGGCAGCGAGCCGAGCCCGCCGACGATGACGATGATGAAGCCGAGCAGCGTGTAGCCCGGGCCGAGCGCCGGCGTGACTTCGACAAGCAGCACAATCAGCGCCCGGGGGGCGCCTACGCTGGCGGCGCCGAGGCCGAAGGTGAGCGCGTAGAGATGCCTGAGGTCGAGGCCGACGACCTGAGCGCCGAGATAGTTGTCGGCGCAGGCGCGGATCGCCTTGCCGGTGCGGGTGTAGCGGAAGAACAGGAACAAAGCCGCCGCCACCGCCAGCGCCGCCGCCCCGGCATAGATGCGCACGGCGTCGATCAGCAGCGGGCCGACGGCGAAGGATTCGAAGGCGTAGTCGACCAGCACGTTGCGCGCATCGGGGCCGAACACCATCAAGAGGCCGTTGACCATGATGATGGCGATCGCCAGCAGCAGCATGAACTGCGCGTGCTCGGGACGGTTGATGAAAGGGTTGATGACGCCGGCCTGCAGCAGATAGCCGGCGGCGAACAGCGCCAGCCCCGTCGGCACGATCATCAGCAGGGGATCGATGCCGAAGGCCGCGAAGGCGATGACGCAGGCATACATCGCCACCGTCATCATCTCGCCGTGGGCGAAGTTGACGATGCGGATGACGCCGAAGATGACCGACAGCCCGAGCGCCATCAAGCCGTAGACCAGGCCGGTGAGCAGCCCGGAAGCCACCACGTTCAGGAACAGATCGAGCGGCATCGGCTCAGGGGTTCAAACGGCACCGGCCGTCCCGCCGCGCGGCGGGACGGCCGGAAAATGCGGCGAAACCGCGCCGCCGGTCAAGCGCGCTTCTGCCAGCCCGGCATCGGGAACAGCGCGTTGCCCGCCGCCACGTCGAGCGGCAGCACGACGGTGGGCGCGCGGTTGATGTTCTGCAACGCCACCGAGCGGATGCTCACGTTCTGGCCCTTGGCGTCGAAGGCGATCGGGCCGCCGACCATGACGTGGCGGTCGATCTTGGTGGCGCGCAGCGCGTCGGCCATCTTGTCGGCGTTGCTGGTGCCGGCCCGCTTCAGCGCATCGGCCGCGATCAGCACCGCCTCGAAGGTGAAGCCGACATTGAGCTCGAAGATCTCCTTGGGATGGGCCTTGTTGAAGGCCTCGACCAGCGTCTGGGCCATGCGTTCGCGCGGGTTGTACCAGGGCACGTTCGAGATGCAAAAGTCGGAGTACTTGCCGAGCGCCTTGTAGAACTGGTTTTCGTACATGCCGGGGCTGCCGGGGGTGACGATGCCCATCGGCTCCCAGCGCTGCTTGACCATCTCGCGGATCAGCAGGATGGCGTCGTTGAGCCTGGTGACCGGCATCAAGAGCTCCGCGCCCGTCGCCTTGGCCTTGGCCACCTCGACCGAGAGATCGCGCGCCTGGGGATCGTAGGCGATCGTCTCGACGATCTTGAAGGGCATCTCGAGGCGCGGGAACAGCGCGTCGATGCCGGCCTTCATCGAGGTGCCGAAGGTGTCGTTGACGTGCATGAAGACCGCGGTCTTCGGCGTCTTGCCGGTGACGCGGAACAGCTCCTTCATCAGCGACAGCCCGTCGCGCACCAGCATCGGCCCGGTCGGGAAGTTGCGGAAGACGTACTTGTAGCCCTGCTCGGTGATCTGCGGCGCGGCGGCGATGTTGATCACGTAGGGCACGCGGCGCTGCTCGGCGACCTGGGCGATCGCCGCCGACTGGCCGGAATCGAAGGCGCCGATCAGCACGTGCGCGCCCTCGTTGACCAGCTTCTCGGCCTCGGTGCGCGCCTTGTCGACCTTCGACTCGGTGTCGGCGTTCATCAGCTCGATCTTGACGTCGTAGCCGAATTCCCTGAGCACCGCCGGGGCCAGGTCGGCGCCGCGCTGGCAGGCCTGGCCGAGCAGGGCCTGGAAGCCCGAGCGCGGCAGAAGCATGCCGATCTTGAGGCTTTGCGCCTGCGACCGGACGATGTTGAACGGCGCCGCGCCCGCGACCAGTGCCGTCGCCGCCGCGCCGGCGGCGAACGCCCGCCGGTCGAGCCGTGGACCGCGCCGCTGCTCGTTAGCCGCCCCCCGGGGCCCGGGCTTGCGAGTTTTCATCTTCTGTTCCTCCCTGTTGCTTCGCGTCTCGTCATCGCCCGCCGTCTCCCAAGCCGCGGGCGATGCGGCCGAATGTTGGATCGGCGAACCATACGCGAGGCCCGCACCGCCCGTCAAAGCCGGTCTCGCCCCGCAGGCGGACATGGTCGGCGGGCCGGCCTTCAGGCGTTGACGTCGACGACGACGCGGCCACGCACTTGGCCGCGCACGATCTGCTCGCCCATCTCGATCAGCCTGGACATCGGCACCCGCGTGGTCATGGCGGCGAGCTTGTCTTTCGCCAGGTCGCGGGCAAGGCGGTTCCAGGCTTCGACGCGCCGGGCCTTGGGCGCCATCACCGAATCGACCCCGAGCAACGACACCCCGCGCAGGATGAAGGGGAACACGGTCGCCGGCAGATCGGTGCCGCCCGCCAGGCCGCAGGCCGCGACGGCGCCGCCATAGGCCGTCTGCGCCAGCACGGTGGCGAGGGTCTGGCCGCCGACCGAATCGATGCCGCCGGCCCAACGCTCCTTCTGCAACGGCGCGCCCTTCTCGGCCAGAGCGGCGCGATCGACGAAACCGGCGGCGCCGAGCTCGCGCAAGTAGCCATGGGTTTCCGGCCGTCCGGTCGAAGCGATCACCTGGTGGCCGAGCCTGGCCAGGAGCGCCACCGCGACCGAGCCGACGCCGCCGGCGGCGCCGGTGACGATCACCTCGCGCCCGCCGGGGCCGACGCCCGCCCGCTCGAGCGCCATCACGCACAGCATCGCGGTGTAGCCGGCGGTGCCGATCGCCATCGCCTCGTCGAAGGTGAAGGCGTCGGGCAGCCGCACCAGCCAGTCCGACTTGACGCGCTGGAACTGGCTGTAGCCGCCCCATTGCGATTCCGACAGGCCCCAGCCGTTGACCACCACGCGGTCGCCCTTCTTCCAGTCGAGCGAGGCCGACTCGACCACCGTGCCGGCGAGGTCGATGCCGCAGACCATCGGGTACTTGCGGACGATGCGGCCCTTGCCGCTGAGGGCGAGGCCGTCCTTGTAATTGAGCGTCGAGCAGGCGACCTGGACCAGCACGTCGTGCTCGGGCAGCTCATTGAGACTGAGCTGCTTCAGCGCGACGCGCGGCTTGCCTTCGACTTCCTCGGCGACGATGGCGTTGAAACGATCCGACATGTTCTTGCTCAGCGCAGCGGTTCGAGGATGCTGACGTAGTTGGCGACGGCGACGCCGCCCATGTTGAAGACGCCGCCGAGGCGCGCGTCCCTGAGCTGCATGCCGCCGGCCGTGCCGGTGAGCTGCATCGCCGCCATCACGTGCATCGATACCCCGGTGGCGCCGATCGGGTGGCCCTTCGACTTGAGGCCGCCCGAGGGATTGACCGGCAGCCGGCCGTCCTTCTCGGTCCAGCCTTCGAGGATCGCGCGCGCGCCCTCGCCCTTCGCGGTCAGCCCCATCGCCTCGTATTCGAGCAGCTCGGCGACGGTGAAGCAGTCGTGGCTCTCGACGAAGCTCAGGTCGTCGAGCGCCAGCCCGGCCTCGCCGAGCGCGCGCTGCCACGCCTGCTGCGGCCCCTCGAAGGCCAGCACGTCGCGCCTGCTCATCGGCAGGAAGTCGTTGACCTGGGCGGCGGCGCGGAACGCCACCGCCTTCTTCAGCGACAGCGCCGTCGCCACGTCGGTCAGCACCACGGCGGCGGCGCCGTCGGAGACCATCGAGCAGTCGGTCCGCTTGAGCTGCCCGACGACGATCGGGTTCTTGTCCGAGACGTGGCGGCAGAATTCGTAGCCGAGGTCCTTCTGCATGTGGGCGAGCGGGTTGACCGCGCCGTTGCGGTGATTCTTGGCGGCGATCATCGCCAGCGCGTCCGACTGGTCGCCGTAGCGCTGGAAGTAGCGGCTCTGGATCTGGTCGAAGACGGCGGCGAAGCCGCCGCGCTCGAACTTCTCCTCCTTGCGGTAGCTGGCGCGCAGCAGCACGCCGCCGACCACCTCGCTCGCCGCCGCGGTCATCTTCTCGACGCCGACGGCGAGGACGAAACGGGCGCGCCGCGCGGCGAGCGCGTTGAGCCCCTGGCGGATCGCCGCCGAGCCGGTGGCGCAGGCGTTCTCGACCCGGGTCGCCGGCTTGAAGCGCAGCCGTTCGTCGGCCTGCAGCACCAGCGAGGCGGCGAAATCCTGGTCGTCGAGGCCGCCGTTGAAGGTGCCGATGTAGATTTCGTCGATGTCGTCCGGCGCGATGCCGGCATCGGCGATCGCGCCGCTGGCCGCGTCGACGATCAGCTCCTCGAGGCCCTTGCCGTCGAGCTTGCCGAAACGGCTGTGGCTCCAGCCGACCATGCACGCGGTCATCCCTGTCCTCCGCTACTTGTCGCGCGGGGAGCTTAGCAGAGGCCCGCCGGTGGCGTAAGCTCGCCCGGTCTGCGGCGGCGTCGGAGGGGGCATACATGCGTTTGACGGGCAAAGCGGCCATCGTCACCGGCGGCGCGGCGGGCCTCGGGCTGGCCATCGCCACTCGCCTAGCCGCCGAAGGCGCCGCCGTCGCCGTCGCCGACCGCGACGGCGAGGGCGCCGCGCGGGCCGCGGGCGCGATCGCCGGCGGCGGCGGGCGGGCGCTCGGCCTCACCGTCGATGTCAGCGCCGCGGCGCAGGTCGAGCGCATGGTGGCCGACACCCTCGCCGCCTTCGGCCGCCTCGACATCCTGGTCAGCAATGCCGGGATTGGCGGCACGCACGCTTTTCTCGAGCAGCCGCTCGAGCACTGGCATCGCGTGCTCGCCGTCAACCTGACCGGGACCTTCCTCTGCGGCCAGGCGGCCGCCCGCGCGATGGCGCGTTCGGGAAGCGGCCGCATCGTCAACATCGCCTCGGTGAGCGGCATCCGCGCCGGCATCGGCCGCACCGCCTACGGCAGCGCCAAGGCCGGGGTGATCGGGCTGACCCAACAGATGGCGCTCGAGCTCGGGCCGCTCGGCATCACCGTCAACGCGGTGGCGCCGGGCCCGGTGGACACCGCGCTCACCCGCGCGATGCACACGCCGCAGACCCGCGCCGCCTACACCGGCATGATCCCGCTGGCGCGCTACGGCACGCCCGAGGAGATCGCCGGCGCGGTCGCCTTTCTCGCCAGCGACGATGCGGCCTATGTCAACGGCCACACCCTCTGCGTCGATGGCGGTTATGTCAGCGCGGGCATCATGGCCGAAGATGTGACCGCGAAGCGTTAGCGATTCGGCAAGGGTCCGCCGCTACCCTGTCAACCGAAAAAGGATGGGCTTCGAGCCGCCGGCTCAGGCAGGCGGCCAGCACAGCGGATGGCGCAGGCTTGACCGGGCCGACAGGCCCGGAGGGAGACGCGCATGAGCGACTTGTGCGCCGGCGATCTGCAGCGAATTCCGTCCGGCTACGGCCTGACCACGGCGGAGATCCTCTACCGCCTGCCCGATCATCCGGCACTGCTGCAAAGCTATATCTGGCAGGAATACGACCTCGCGCCCCGCTTTCCGGTGCTGCATCGCTTTCTCGATTTCTGGTCGCGCGAGCTGGACGGCGAACTCCATTCCGTCCGCGTCGTTTCGGCCCGCCTGGTGCGGCCCGCGGGATTGCGCTACGCGGGCTTGAGCCTCAGCTTGCACTGAGCGCGTTGCGCGCCCCCTCGCCCAGCGCCACCGGCGCGAAGACGGCGCCGCCGAGCAGGATGTCGACCTTCTTGCCGTCGTTCGACAGCGGCAGGAGCAGTTGCCGGTAGACCAGCCGCCGGCGCTCGTTGCCGATC
>CAYTWJ010000025.1:0-11857 GCA_964442055.1 uncultured Rhodospirillaceae bacterium
GCGGCGCCGGCGGCGTTCCCGGTCGCCGCCGGCCAACCGTGCCAGGCCAGCGCGGTGAGCGCCAACGCCAGCCCGCCGAGACCGATCCAGGCCGCCGTCAGGCCCGAACGCAGCAGCAGCGGCACCAGCGTGCCGGCCGCAGCGATGCCGAGTCCGACTCCGGTGAAGATGACGCCGCCGGCGAAACCGCGCCGCGCCGGCGGCACATGGGCCAGCACCGCCGAGGGCGCGAGCACCATCAGCGATCCGCCGGCCAGCCCGGCGGCAAATCGCCAGACGAAAAACCACAGGAACGGCGGCGGCCAGGCGCAGGCGAAGAACGCGGCGGTGGCCAGCGCCATCATCCAGCGCAGGACGACGGGCACCGGCCAGCGCGCCGCCACGGGCCGCGCCAGCAGAGCGCCAGCGAGATACCCGGCGAGGTTCGCCGCACCGAGATAGGCCGCCCCGGACGCGCTGAACCAGGTGGCGTCGATCAGGGCCGGGATCAGCGGGGTGTAGGCGAAGCGGGCCAGCCCGATGCCGACCAGCACCGCGCAGAAGGCCGCGAACGTCGAGCGCCAGACGCCGATCGTGTCGGATTGGGCGCCCGGCGCCGGCACAGGCGACCACTCAGCCCTTGTAGGCGACGACCTCCTGGCGCTGCTCGCCGAGGCCCTCGACGCCGAGCGTCACCACGTCGCCGGCCTTGAGGAACCGCGGCGGCTTCATGCCCAGGCCGACGCCGGGCGGCGTGCCGGTCGAGATCACGTCGCCTGGCATCAGCGTCATGAACTGGCTCAAATAGCTGACCAGGTGGGCGACGCCGAAGATCATCGTCGCCGTCGAGCCGTCCTGCACGCGGCTGCCGTTCACCGCCAGCCACAGTTTCAGCTTCTGCGGATCCTTGACCTCGTCGCGCGTCACCAGCCAGGGCCCGATCGGGCCGAAGCTGTCGGCGCTCTTGCCCTTGGTCCACTGGCCGCCGCGTTCGAGCTGGAACTCGCGCTCGGAGACGTCGTTGGCGGTGCAATAGCCGGCAACGCAATCGAGCGCCTTTTCCTTGGCGACGTAGCGGGCGGTGCGGCCGATGACCACGCCGAGCTCGACCTCCCAGTCGGTCTTCTTCGAGCCCTTGGGGATGATGATCGGATCGTTCGGCCCGCACACCGCCGTCGTCGCCTTCATGAAGATGATCGGCTCGTTCGGGATCGGCTGACCGGCCTCCTTGGCGTGGTCGGCGTAGTTCAATCCGATGCAGATGAACTTGCCGATGCCGGCGACCGGCGGGCCGAGGCGCGGCTTGCCGCGCACCAGCGGCAGGCCGGCCGGCTTCAGTTTCTTCAGCTTGGCCAGCGCGCCCGGAGCGAGCTGGTCCGGCGTCAGGTCGTCGATCACGCCGGAGAGATCGCGGATGCGGCCATCGGCATCGAGCAGCCCCGGCTTCTCCCTGCCGGGACGGCCGTAACGCAAAAGCTTCATCGTATTGCCCCCTTCAGGCCCGATGTGCGGGCGGGCGCAAATTGCCATGCCGCGGCGCGGCTTGTAAATTGCCGTCTCGACACCCTTCCCATCCCCTGCGATGCCCGCGCGGCGGGCCGAGGCGCCATGATCCCTACGACCATCGTCGGCAGCCTGCCGAAGCCGGGCTGGCTCGCGGAACCCGAGAAGCTGTGGCCCGCCTGGCGGCTCGAAGGGGCCGCGCTCGCCGAGGGCAAGCGCGACGCCGTGCTGGTCGCGCTCAAGGAGCAGGAAGCCGCCGGCCTCGACATTGTCGGCGACGGCGAGCAGACGCGGCGCCATTTCGTGCATGGCTTTCTCGAGGGCCTGCAGGGCATCGACTTCGGCCGGCGCAAGGTCATCGGCATCCGCGCCGACCGCTACAAGGCCGAGGTGCCGACCGTCACCGGCCCGATCGCCCGGCCGCAGCCCGTCCATCTCGAGGAAGCGCGTCACTTGCGCGCGCACAGCGCGCGGCCGGTCAAGCTCACCCTGCCCGGGCCGATGACCATCGTCGACACCCTGGCCGACGAGCATTATGGCAGCCGCGCCGCGCTCGCCTTCGCCTTCGCCGACATCCTCAACGCCGAGGCGCGCGAGCTGGCGGCGGCCGGCATCGACGTCATCCAGTTCGACGAGCCGGCCTTCAACGTCTATCTCGACGAGGTGCGCGACTGGGGCATCGCGGCGCTCGACCGCGCCGTCGCCGGCCTGACCTGCACCACCGGCGTGCACATCTGCTACGGCTACGGCATCAAGGCCAATATCGACTGGAAGCAGACGCTCGGCGGCGAATGGCGGCAGTACGAAGCGACTTTTCCGCTGCTCGCCGCCAGCTCCATCGGCCAGGTGTCGCTGGAATGCGCCGGCTCGCGCGTGCCGGTCGAGCTGCTCGCGCTCCTCGCCGGCAAGGACGTGCTGGTCGGCGCCATCGACGTCGCTACGACCGAGGTCGAGACCCCCGAGCAGGTGGCCGACGTGCTGCGCCGCGCGCTCACCCACGTTCCGGCCGAGCGCCTGATCGCCTGCACCAATTGCGGCATGGCGCCGATGCGGCGCGATCTGGCCTACGCCAAGCTGCGCGCACTGGTCGCCGGCGCCCGGCTGCTGCGCCGCGAGCTCGGCGTCGCCGGCCCGCGCTGACCGAGGCCCCGGCGGGCGCGCTCAGTCGAGATCGAGATCGGGCAGCGCCCGCCGCGCCGCCGATTTCAGCGCGGCATCGAGCGGCGGCGGGGCAAGCGGAACGCGCTCGCCCAAGGTTTCCGCGACGATCTCCAGCGCCGTCACCCGCGCGTACCACTTGTGCTCGGCGGGAACCACGCGCCAGGGCGCGCGCTTGGTCGAGGTACGCTTCAGCATGTCGTCGATCGCCCTTTCGTAGTCGCGCCGGCGGGCGTGATTGCGGAAATCGCCGACCGTGATCTTCCAGCGCTTGTAGGGTTCGGCGAGGCGCTCGGCGAAGCGCCTGAGCTGCTCCTCGGGTGAGAGGTGCAGGAAGAGCTTGACCAGCCGCACGCCGTCGTCGACCAGCATGCGCTCGAATTCGTTGATCTCGCGGTAGGCCCGCCGCCAGTCCTTGGCCGGCGTCAGCTTCTCGACCCGCTCGACCAGCACGCGCCCGTACCACGAACGGTCGAAGATGGCGATGGTGCCGGCTTCGGGCAGGCGGGTCCAGAAACGGTAGAGATAGTGCACGCCCTGCTCGTGGTCGCGCGGGCCGGCGATCGGCCAGACCTTGCAGGCGCGCGGATCGAGCCGCTCGGTGAGGCGGCGGATCGTGCCGCCTTTGCCCGCCGCATCCCAGCCTTCGAACAGGATGACGGCACGGCGGCGCTGCGTGAGATAGGCCTGCTGGATCTGCAAGAGCCGCAATTGCAGCTTGGCCAGCCGGCGTTCCTAATCGGCCTTGCTCGCCAGCCTGGCGCCCAAATCGACATCCCCGAGCCGCATTCCGTTCCCCCCGCCCTGCCGCCCGCCCGTCGGTCGCCGTCCATGCTGATCGCCAAGTGGCCGTCGGACAATGAAAAATTGGATACTTTCGGGCTCGCGGGCGGTCGCGGTAGAGCGGCGGGGCGGACTGTGCTAGGTGACTCCCCACCTTGGCCGCAAGCGCAATGCACGCGGGCCGTCGCGTTGTGACGCAATGATAATCGAGAACGAATTGAAGCTGGCCCTGCCGGCGGCGAAGATCGGCGTGCTGCGGCGCCATCCCGTCCTCAAGTCGTTCAAGACCGCCCGCGCGGTCAAGAAGCGGCTGCTGTCGACCTATTTCGACACCCCCGATCACCGGCTCTTCCGCCAGGCGCTGTCGATCCGCGTGCGCCGGATCGGCGAACGCCGGCTACAGACCCTGAAAGCCGGCAACGGCGCCGTCGCCGGCCTCAGCACGCGCAATGAATGGGAGACCGAGGTCGCCGATGATCGCCCCGATCCGACGCGACTGCGCGAACTCGGCGCCACGCCGGCGGTGGCCGGGCTCGATGGCGACGCCGAGCTGGTGCCGGTGTTCGAGACCGACGTGACCCGCACCGCCTGGCCGCTGCGCCTCGAGGATGGCAGCGAGGTCGAACTTGCCATCGACGTCGGCGAAATCCGCGCCGGCGAGCGGCGGCTGCCGATCTGCGAGGCGGAGCTCGAACTGAAGTCGGGCGAGCCGGCCAAGCTGTTCGATCTCGCCGCCCGGTTGCTCGACACCGTGCCTTTCCGCATCGAGAACCGGAGCAAGCATGGCCGCGGCTATGCCCTGCTCACCGGCGCGGCGCCGACCGCCGTCAAGGGGATACCCGTCGAGCTCGAGCCCGGGACGACGGTCGAGGCGGCGTTCAAGGCGATCGCCCGCGCCTGCATCGCGCAACTCGAGGCGAACGAGGCCTGCGCGCTGGCCGGCGACGACCCGGAAGGCATCCACCAGATGCGCGTCGCGCTGCGTCGCCTGCGCTCGGCTGTGAATCTGTTCCGCGACGCGCTGCCGGTCGAGGCGCAGGCCCGCTTCGGCGAGCAGCTTCGCGCCATCGCCCAGCGCCTCGGCCATGCCCGCGACTGGGACGTGTTCGCCTTGCAGACCGTCGCCGCTTTGCGCCGGCGCCTGCCCGACGACGCCAGCCTTCGCGCCCTCGCCGCCGCCGCCGAGGAGCACCGGCAATCCGCCAACGCCGCCGCGCACGAACTGCTGCTGTCGCCCGCCTATACCGAGGCCAAGCTGGCGCTCGGGCGCTGGCTCGCCGAGCGCGACTGGGCCCAGCAGTGCGACGTGCCGCGCGCCGGCCGGCACACGACTTCGCCAATGCCGTGCTCGAACGGCGCGCCCGCAAGCTGCGCAAGCTCGGCAAGCGCCACGCCGAGCTCGGCCCGGCCGAGCTCCACCGGCTGCGCATCCGCGCCAAGAAGCTGCGCTACGCCGCCGACTTCTTCCGCAGCCTGTACAGCCGCAAGGCCGTGCGCCAGCACGCCACGGCGCTGGGCGACATGCAGGATGCGCTGGGCGCGATCAACGACACCGCCGTCGGCCAGGCGCTGCTCGCGGAGCTCGCCGACAATTCCGGTGCCGGCAAGGAATGGATGCCGCGCGCCGGCGCGCTGGTCGAAGGCTGGTTCGCGGCGCTCGTCGAGGCGCATCTCGGCCAGTTCGCCGCCGTCTGGGACGGCTATGCCGGCCTCAAGCCGTTCTGGCAGCGGCCACCGGCGACGGCGGAATGAAGGGCAAGGGAGGAACGCCGGCCCGCCGCAGGATCCGGTTCGGTCAGATGCGCATGTAGCGGGCGCGGCTGCCGCGCTCGATCGCCGCCGCGTGCAGCCGGCTGACGCCGAGCTCGTGACGCAGCATTTCGAGCCAGCGCAGTTCCTCCTGCTCGGCGGTGCCATCGACCGCGACCACGTCGCAAGCCAGCGCGTAGGCGGTTTCGCGCAGCCGCTCGGGCAGCGCCTCCTTGACCAGGCCGATCGCCGCGTCGAGCCCGTCGCGCTGGTCGAGCAGCGTCGCGCAGTCGCCCGCCGCGGTCTGCAGCATGTCGAAATCGTAGCCCCTGAACGCCGGCAGGACCTGCGTCATCTCGGCGATGCTACGGGTCTCGGAGTCCTTGAGCTTGCCGTCGGCGACGGCGGCGATGACCATGCAATAGATGAGGGCGGTCTGGGGGCTGATCGTCGATGGCATTGCGGAGGGGGACCGGGTTGGAGGGGTCGCTGGCGCACCATATGGGGTGCGCCACGCCAACCGCAAGGGCGGGAGCGGCCTCTAGGCGGCGGCGGAGATCGAGGCCAGGAAGTCGCGGGTGCCGGCGATCGCCTCGGCCAGCCCGACGCGGCGCACCTCGACCTCGGCCGGAAAGGCGCCGAGCAGGCGCGAGGGCAGCATGGCATCGAGCATGACGAACACGCCGGCGTCGTCGGCGCGGCGCAGGAGCCGGCCGAAGGCCTGCTTGAGGCGGAGCCGCGTGATCATGTCGTCGTGGGCCTGGCCGCCCGCGGCGGCGCGGCGGGCACGGTGCAGGATGTCCGGCCGCGGCCAGGGCACGCGGTCGAAGACGATCAGGCGCAGGCTGCGGCCGGGCACGTCGACGCCGTCGCGCACGGCGTCGGTGCCGAGCAGGCAGGAATCGGACTCGGCGCGGAAGATATCGACCAGCGTCGCGGTATCGATCGGGTCGACGTGCTGGGCGTAAAGCGGCAGGCCCGCCGCCTCGAGCGGCGCGGCGATGCGCTTGTGCACGGCGCGCAGCCGCCAGATCGCGGTGAACAGGCCGAGCCCGCCGCCGCCCGCGGCAAGGAACAGCTCGCGGTAGGCGGCGGCGACCTGGCCGACATGATCGCGGCGCACGTCGGTGACGACGAAGACCCGCGTCCGCCCGGCATAGTCGAACGGCGAAGGCAGGCTGACGCGCTGCGCCGGCAGCGGCAGGTGCCGCGCGCCGGTGCGGGCCTCGGCCGCCTGCCAGTCGGCGTCGCTGTCGCCGCCGCGGTCGCGCAGCGTCGCCGAGGTGACGACGACGCCATGCGCCGGCTTGAGCACCGCCTCGGCGAAGGGCACGGTCGGGTCGAGCCAGTGGCGGCGGAAGGCGACATCGACGTCGCGTCCGCCGTCGCGCTCGACGGCGAACCAATCGACGAAGGCCGGCGGCGCCTCGCGCGCCAGGTCGTCGAGCATCGCCCGCCACGCCGCCAGCATCAGAAGCCGCCGTTGCAGGCCGCGCGCCGCCGCCTCGATGCGCAGCCGGGCCGGCGTATCCAGGCTGTCGGCCTCGTCCTCGAGCCGCCGTGCCAGCCCCTGCATCAGCGCTTGCAGCGGCGCCGCCAGGTCGGCGAGCGCGCGCGCGAGCGTCGCCGCCGCGTCGAGCAGGCCCGTGACCGGCTCGCGCGTCGGGCACTCGATGCCATAAGCGCTGTCGGCATCCTTGGCGCGGGCATAGACCTGCTGGCGCAGGAGGGCGAGGAAGGTCTCGGCCTGGCCGGCCGGCTGCCCGGCGGTGACGCGCTGCGGCCAGCCCTCGGCCGGCAGCGCGGTCGCAGCCCGCAACGCCGCCTTGAGCGTCTCGCTCCCCTCCTCGTCCGCCACGAGGTCGCCGATTCGGTTATCGAGCCCGCGCGCGCGCGTCCGCCGGCCGCCCTCGGGCCCGCGAATCCAGCGCCGGAGCTCGGCTCCCTCGGCGCCCGACAAATGCGCCGAGAAGGTGCTGTCGGCGGCATCGAAGACGTGATGGCCCTCGTCGAAGACGTAGCGGCTCGGCAGCTCGGCCGCATCGCCGGCGAGCGCCGCCTGGTGCATGACCAGCGCATGGTTGGCGATGACGATGTCGGCGCGTCGCGCGCGGCGCACCGCCCGCTCGATGAAGCATCGGCGGTAATGGGGACAGGCCGAGTAAATGCACTCGCCGCGCTGGTCGGCGAGCGCGACGGTGCGCGCCGGCCCGTGCAGCTCGACCAGCCAGGCGGGGAAGTCGCCGCCCACCATGTCGCCGTCGCGCGTCGCCAGCGCCCAGCGGGCGAGCAGGCCGAGCGCGACCAGGTCGACCGGCCGCGCCGCGCCGCCCTGCGCCGCCTCCTGCATGTTGAGCAGACAGAGATAGTTCTCGCGCCCCTTGCGCACGACGACGCGCGCCGCCTTGAGCTGCGGGTCGGGATAGAGGCGGTCGAGCTCCTGGTCGATCTGGCGCTGCAGGTTCTTGGTGAAGGTGGAGAGCCACACGGCGGCGCCGTTCTTCTCGGCCCACAGACTCGCCGGCGCGATGTAGCCGAGCGTCTTGCCGACGCCGGTGCCCGCCTCGCCCAGCACCATGTTCGGCGCGCCGGCGCGGTCGCGCGGCGCGAAGGCCGCCGCCACCGCCGCCGCGTAATCGGCCTGCTGCGGACGCGCCTCGGCGCCGGCGCCGAGCAACTCGGCCAGGCGGGCGCGCGCTTCGGCACCGCTCACCGGGACCTGGTCGGGCGGCGGCGGCGGCGCCGTCTCGCTCCATTCGGGCAGCCGGTTCCAGACATCGAGGCCGCCGAGGCCGCCCGCCGCCGGCGCGGCGTCGGCCAGCGCCGCGGCGAGCAGCGGCCCCCACGGCCAGCCGGCGCGCGCCATCGTCGTCGCCAGCGCGCCCGCCTGGCGGCGGTCACGCCCGTCGCGCCGGGCGAGCTCATCGAAGAGCGCCCGCGCCGCGGCGATCAGCGTCAGCGCCTCGCCGGCGGTGTCGCGCGGGCGCGGCAGGCCGAGCGCCTCGGCCAGCCCGCGCACTGTTGGCAGGCAGAACCCGGCCGGACGGACGAAGGCATAAAGGTCGAGCAGGTCGAAGGCCGCAAAGCGCGCGATGCCGAGCCGCGCCGCGATCGCCGGCGCGTGGCAGAGCAGCGGCCGCACCGCCTCGGCCCGGAGCGCGGCGGCGGCGTGGTCGAGCTCGATGACCTCGCCGCCGGGCTCGAGCCAGAGCGCGCCATTGGCCCGCGCCACCAGGACGGGCAGGTCGGCGAGCATGGCCGGCGCGGCGGCGGGGCTGGGCATGGCGCGCAGTATAGGGGCGCCGGCGGGAGGCGGCCATTGACGCTGTGGGGTGATGCCTCTAGGGTCCGGCGTCCCGAGCGGCCGCCACAGCATGACGACGAAAGCGGATATCGCGCTGGCCAGCAACGCCTGGCCGTTCCAGGAGGCGCAGAAGCTGGTCGAGCGCCTGCGCGCCGGCCAGGCCGCCGCCGCGGCGCCGGCCAAGGGCTTCGTCCTGTTCGAGACCGGCTACGGGCCGTCGGGGCTGCCGCATATCGGCACCTTCGGCGAGGTGGCGCGCACCTCGATGGTGCGCCGCGCCTTCGCCGAGCTCAGCGGCCTGCCGACGCGGCTCTACGCCTTCTCCGACGACATGGACGGCCTGCGCAAGGTGCCCGACAACGTGCCGAACCAGGACCTGCTGCGCCGCCATCTCGGCCAGCCGCTGACCCGTGTGCCGGACCCGTTCGGCTGCTGCGCCAGCTTCGGCGAGCACAACAACGCGCGGCTGCGCGCCTTCCTCGACGCCTTTGGCTTCGACTACGACTTCCAGTCGGCGACCGAATGGTACAAGTCGGGCCGCTTCGACACCACGCTGCTTCAGGTGCTGGCGCATTACGACGAGATCATGGCGATCATGCTGCCGAGCCTGCGCGCCGAGCGCCAGGCGACCTACAGCGCGTTCCTGCCGATCTGCCCGCGCTCGGGCCGCGTGCTGCAGGTGCCGGTGGTGGCGCATGACGCCGCCGCCGGCACCATTACCTACGAGGACGACGGCCGCCGCGTCGAGGTGCCGGTGACGGGCGGCCATTGCAAGCTGCAATGGAAGGTCGACTGGGCGATGCGCTGGGCCGCGCTCGGCGTCGACTACGAGATGTCGGGCAAGGACCTGATCGATTCGGTGCGGCTGTCGGGGCAGATCTGCCGCGCGCTCGGTGCCGCGCCGCCCGAAGGCTTCACCTACGAGCTCTTCCTCGACGAGAAGGGCGAGAAGATCTCGAAGTCGCGCGGCAACGGCCTGACCATCGAGGAATGGCTGACCTACGCCTCGCCGGAGAGCCTGTCGCTCTTCATGTACCAGAGGCCGCGCCAGGCCAAGCGGCTCTATTTCGACGTCATCCCGCGCACCGTCGACGACTATCTCGCCTTCCTCGCCAAGTATCGCGAGGAAGACCAGGCGAAGCGCCATGCCAACCCGGTCTGGCACGTGCACGGCGGGGCGCCGCCGGCCGAGGAGATGCCGATCAGCTTCGCCATGCTGCTCAACCTCGCCAGCGTGTGCCATGCCGAGGAGTCGGCCGTGCTGTGGGGATTCATCGCCCGCTACGTGCCCGGCGCGACGCCGGCGAACCACCCGCTGCTCGACCGGCTGGTCGGCTACGCGCTCGCCTATTTCCGCGACTTCGTCAAGCCGGCCAAGCGCTACCGCGCGCCGAGCGAGACGGAGCGCGCGGCGCTGGCCGATCTGCTGGCCATGCTCGAGGGCCTGGCGCCGGGCGCCGGCCCCGAGGCGATCCAGACCGAGGTCTACGAGATCGGCAAGCGGCACGGCTTCGCCAACCTGCGCGACTGGTTCAAGGCGCTCTACGAGATCCTGCTCGGCCAGGAGCAGGGCCCGCGCATGGGCTCGTTCATCGCCCTCTACGGCCCGGCCGAGACCGCGGCGCTGGTCCGCCGGGCGCTCGCCGGCGAGGACCTGGCGAGGCCGGAAACCGGCGCCGCCTGAGACTTAACGCTCCGCTAACCGGCCCTGTGCCAGGCTGGTCGCGCCGGTCTTCCGCCGCCGGCTGCTGCAGGGCCGGCCGCCAATGACCCAGCTCAAGCTCGGCGATATCGACGCGCTGCTCGTCGAGCCCAACGCCCAGATGCGCCGCGCGCTGCGCGACGGCCTGATCGGCCGCGGCTTCGACCGGGTGGTCACCGTCTCGTCGCTGGCCGAGGCCCAGGCCGCCTGCGGCGAGCGCAGCTTCGACGTGGTCGTCTGCGACGCCTGCCTGGCCGAGCCCGGCGGCGCCGGCCTGCCCCGCGCCATCCGCCACGGCGAGACCGGCGACAATCCGTTCCTGGTCATCGTCGGCACGCTGCTCAACACCGACACCAGCGCCGTCGGCCGCCTGATCGAAGAAGGCGTCGACAACATCCTGGCCAAGCCGTTCAGCGTCCACGCCCTGCTCGACCGCATCACCGCCATGATCCACGCGCGCAAGCCGTTCGTCGTCACCGCCGACTATATCGGGCCCGACCGGCGCGGGGCGACGCGGCCGCGGACGTCGCTGCCGCTGATCGCGGTGCCGAACACGCTGAGGGACAAGGCGCTCGATGCCTATAATCCCGCGGCGGCGCGCGCCGCCATCGCCGAGGCACGCGGCACGGTCGGCGCGCACAAGCTGATCCAGAACGCGCTGCAGGCGAACTCCCTCGCCCAGGAGATCGTCGGCTGTTACGCAAGCCAGGCGGCCGACGAATCAGCAGCGCTGCAGCTCGACGCCCTCGCCGGCCATGTGCGCGCGATCGGCCGCGGCGTCGCCGGCACGCCCGACGCGCACATCGCCGAGCTCTGCGACAGCATGCTGCGGGTGATCCACGACATCCGCCTCAACCACCCGCGCCCGGCGGCGAAGGACGTGCAGCTCTTGCAGAACCTCGCCCAGGCGATCCATCTCGCCTTCCGCCCCGACGAGCGGATCGCCGCGCTGTCCAAGGACATCGCCGGCTCGGTCAGCCGCGCCAAGCGACGCTCGGCGGCGGGCGACTGACTCAGAACAACGGCGCCGAGCGGGCGAAGTTGAAATAGAGCTCGCGCGCCCTGGCGCAGACCGGGCCAGGCTGAAGGTCGCGGCCCTCGACCCGCGTCACCGGCAGCACCTTGCCGTAATTGCCGGTCGAGAAGACCTCGTCGGCGGCCAGCACCTCGGCGAAGGGGAACGCCCGCTCCTCGACCGCCACGCCGGCGTCGCGCAGCAGCCCGATCACCCGCTGGCGCGTGATGCCGTTGAGGAAGGTGCCGTTGATCGCCGGGGTGACGGCGACGCCGTCGCGCACGATCCACAGATTGGCGGTAGCGAACTCGGCGACGTTGCCGTTGGCGTCGACCACGACGGCGTTGTCGAAGCCGCGCGCCTGCGCCTCGGCGATGGCGCGGGCCGAGTTCGGGTAAAGGCAGCTCGCCTTGGCGTCGGTCGGCGCCATGTCGCGCGCCGGGCGGCGGAAGCTCGATAACGCCGCAGTGAAGCCCTGGGCCGGCGGCATCGGCGTCTGGTAGACGGCGAGCACGAAGCGGGTGCTCTCGCGGCGCGGCAGGATGAAGCCTTCCTCGGCGTAGAGCCGAATGGCGCGCGTGGATACACCCAGTCGTCGGGCGACCTGGGTCAAGGTGAGAAACGTTACGGTCATGAATTCACCCGTTGCGTCGCGGGTCCATGG